>JAZFWG010000198.1:0-4306 GCA_036448135.1 Alphaproteobacteria bacterium | reverse complement strand
CCGGAAGTGTCAACGCGGCACCATCGAGGGCGGCAACCGGGCGATGCCATCCTCCCTCAAAGCCCCGGAAATCACGGCTGACGGGACTTGTTCGCCCCACAATCCGTGACACGCCGCCCCGATTGGGCTAAATCTCAATCATGGCGACGAAGACCAAAGAATCCCACACATCGGAAAACAACGGCAAATGGGAGAGCCGGCTTCCCGACCGGCAGTCCATGCCGGTGGTGTTCGCCTCGCCCCATAGCGGCGCCAACTACCCGCCGGAATTCGTCGCCGCCTCGCGCCTAGATCCCCTGACATTGCGCAAATCGGAAGACAGTTTCGTCGATGAAATCTTCGCCGCCGCGCCCGACCATGGCGCGCCCCTGTTGCGGGCCTTCTTCCCCCGCGCCTTCCTAGATCCCAACCGCGAGCCCTTCGAACTCGACCCGGAGATGTTCGCGGACCAGCTTCCGTCCTACATCAACTCCCAATCGGCGCGGGTGATGGCCGGCATCGGTACCATCGCCCGGGTGGTGACCAGCGGCGAGATCATCTACAAGGACAAGCTGAAATTCGCCGAGGCCGCGGACCGCATCAACACATACTACCGGCCCTATCACCGGGAATTGCAGACTCTCATCGAACGGACCCGCGAACGTTTCGGGCTTTGCCTCTTGATCGACTGCCACTCGATGCCGTCGGTCGGCGGCCCGATAGACCGGGACCCCGGCGCCAGGCGGGCCGATTTCGTGCTCGGCGATTGTTTCGGCGCCTCCTGCGCCCAGGAATTGACGGACCAGGCGGAACAGGTTCTGAAGGGAATGGGATACCAGGTGGCGCGCAACAACCCCTATTCCGGAGGCTACACCACGGTCCATTACGGCCGCCCCGCGGCCAAGGTCCACGCCTTGCAGATCGAGATCAACCGGGCGCTTTACATGGATGAGGACAAGATCGAACCTACCCCGCATATGGCCGAATTGGCCGAACGCATGGGCACGCTGATCGCGGAGCTCAAGGACTTCGCCCTCACCATGGCGGACCGGGCCCAGGGCGGATAGGGCCTAGGCGCCGCGCCGCGATTTTCAGAAAAAAGGCCGCGCATATCCGGCGCGGCCCAAGTTTAGGGAGGAAACGCCCAAGAAGGGCATTGCGACAGCGCGCCCAGGAAGGACACGCACGTCGCGGTGCTTATATGGCATTAATCATAATAAAGTTCAATAAAATATATAAGATATAATACTTGCCGCAAAACTGCCGGATCTCGCCCTGACTCTGGTCCTACCTCCACCGACATCAGCGGTGGTCAGACATGATGGGCGAGCGGCGGCCCGGCACGGCGATTGCTTCTCTATAGGTCATGAGATCGCCAATGCCTTTTCATTCCGGACTCGAAACGGCCCTGGCGCGCGCCTGCGCCATCATTTGCCTCCTCGCCATGGGCCTCGGTGGCGGCAGCAAAGCCATGGCCTATGTGCCTGATGCGGAAAAGAAAATCTGTTCCGAGACGATCAGCCGCCATGAGCGTGCCGAGCGCATCCCCGGCCAACTGCTGAGCGCGGTGTCCCTCGCCGAATCGGGGCGCTGGGACAAGGCCAACCGGGCACATTTTGCCTGGCCCTGGACCGTTACTGCCGGGGGCAAGGGGCGGTTTTTCGCCACCAAGGCCAAAGCCATCGCCACGGTCCGGCACCTACAAAGGCGCGGCGTGCGCAATATCGACGTCGGCTGCATGCAGATCAACCTGATGTACCACAACACCGCCTTCGCCACCCTGGAGGAGGCCTTCGACCCGGACATGAACGTTGCCTACGCGGCGCGGTTGCTGCGGCGCCTTAACGATGCCAGGCGGTCCTGGATCATGGCCGTCGGGCTCTATCATTCGTCGAGCCGGGCGCGCCACTACCGCTACCGTCGCAAGGTCCTGAAGTTCTGGAACTTAGAACGGCGCCGGGCCGCCAAGGAGCGGCGCGAAGCCTGGATCCGGGAATATAAACGCCGCCAAGAGGAACGCCTCCGGCTCCACCACCGGCGCACCCCGGGACAACTGTCCCAAAACCGCGCCGCCCGCTAGCCGCCGGTCCCGCCCGGCCTCTCGGGGATGCCCGCGAGCAGGACCATGCCGGCGACGCCGAGGACGGCGAGGAGGATGAAGCTCGCCCCATAGCCGCCGGTCGCCATCACCAGGACGCCGAACACCGGCGGTGCCACCACCACGCCAGCGAAGGTGACGACCATCGACCCGCCGGTGACGAGACCGGCCTGGCCCGGAGGCGCGAGACGGGCGAACTCGGCGAGAAAGACGCCGTTCCAGCCGATCGCCGTCGCCCCGAACAGCACCGAGACTGCGATCAGCGCAGCCAACGGCCAGCCCGGCTCGAACAGCGCCGTGACTACGGCGGCGGCGGCCATGCTGAGCCCCAAAAGCGCCAGGATACGCCGCGCCGTCAACACCAGCCCCGACAGGCTGCCCCACAGGATGCGGCCGAAGATGCCCGCGGTCTGGGCCGCCGCCAACACCATCCCCGCCGTCACCAGATCAAGGGTGACGTCCTCGACCAGATAGGTGACGAAATAGGTGACCAGGCTCATCTGCACCGACGAATAGAGAAAGGACATAAAGGCGAAGCGGCGTAGCACCGCATCCGCCATCACCTGGCGAAAGGGCGTGAGCAGATTGCCGCGCAGACGCTGGCCCGGATCGCGGTCGGCATCGAACCTGGCGCGCAAGGGTTGCAGCGCCACCATCGCCACCAGGCACGCCGCCGCGATATAGAGCGAGGCTGCGCGCCAGCCCTGGGCCAGAACCAGCACCGGGATGATGGCTCCGGCCAAGGCGCCGCCGAGCGGCACCCCGGTCTGCTTGACCGAGAACACCACCGGCATCAGGCGCGGCGGCGTATAGCGGGAAAGGATGTGGGAGCTCGCCGGCGTCGGCGGACCGTAAGCGATGCCCATCACCAACGCGCCGAGCATGAACAGGGGCAACCAGCCTGTCGCCGTCAGGCACAAGCTGATGGCGGCAATGGCAAGGCAGGCCTGGCACATGCGGATGGCGCCGAAGCGCAGCGCGAAAAGGCCGCCCATGCCCGAGCTTGCCATGGCGGTGATGTAGACCAACGAGATATATCCACCGATCCAGCGCGCCGGAACCCCAAGATCAATGGCTGCGACCACGGCGAAGACCGGAACGCTGAACAACGCCATGGTCACCAGGGACTGGACCGTCAGCATCGAAGCCAGCGGCCATGCCACAGCCCGCAGGGTCGGTTGGGGGGCGTTTGTTGAACGTAATGGAGGGAGCTCGGTCATGGCGGCGTCATCGGGGAAAATTTTTGGTTCCTTTTCACGCCGATTTCGGGGAAAAGAAAAGAACAGAAAAGAGAGTGCAGCTCGACCCGCATCATCGACACACCGGCCGCATTCCGCTGCCGTCATATCGCATTCACCAACTGGGTACTAAAGCAATGGCCACATACCAGCAAGAGAGGCTGACCAACAACGCCGAGGTCGCCAAGAAACTCCTCGACCTCAAGGGCATGAAAGGCGTCGATGTCGGCTGCGGCGAGGGCCGTTTCACCCGTTTCCTGGCGAGCCAGGGCGCCGACATGCATGGCATCGACGTCAACGACAAATCATTGGATAAGGCCCGCGCCGCCCTTGACGGCGAAAACGTGACCTTCCAAAATGCCCGCGGCGAGGACATGCCCTTCGATGACGGCTCGCTGGATCTGGTGGTGTTCTCCAACAGCTTTCACCACATCGCCAGCGATAAAATGGCCACGGCGCTCGGCGAAGCGCTGCGGGTGCTGAAGCCCGGTGGTCTGCTCTATGTCATGGAGCCGGTCGCGGAAGGCAACTATTTCGAGGGTACCCGCCTGATCAATGACGAATCAACGGTCCGCGCCGAGGTCTATGAGCTGATCCAGGACGCCGAAGCCCATGGCTTCGAAACGGTGGATGAAATCACCTATACCTCACCACGCCGGTTCGAGAGCTATGAGGCCTTCAGGGACCACCAAGTTTCACGTAGCGCCGAGCGGCAGGCTTTGTTCGACAGCTTGGGTGATGAGATCCGCGTCAAGTTCCTGGCCCACGCGCTGCCCGACGAGGGCGGCTTTGTGTTCAACCAGATCTTTCGGGTCAATCTGCTGCGCAAGAGCGCGTGAATGATTAAATTACAGACAGTGATAATGAGTTGCCTAAAATTTAGACAATAGCCACTTGGCGGGGCTCGGCCCGGAGGTGTCGCCAACCCAGCAAACTGTATGCAAGTGCTTGGAATATTGTGAGTTTTCAAAAAAATTTTGCCGTAGTTCGA
>JAZFWG010000197.1:0-9082 GCA_036448135.1 Alphaproteobacteria bacterium | reverse complement strand
TTTAATCGCGAGCCGGATGTCATTAGCGCGGATGTGTTCTTAGCCAAGGGCCAGTCGGTCTAGCGTGGCGACCAGGGTTTCAGGCGCGGCAGCCAACGCGGCACGTTTGCTTTATAAAGCGCGTATTGATCGCCAAACCGCGCGAGCAATTTTTTTTCCTCTACCAGCGAAAAATAAAAGTTGTTCGCAACAAAAAACATCCCCAGCCATGCGGCCAACGGCCACGAGTGAAACAACAAGGCTTCCGCCGCAAGCCCAAACAATACCCCAGAAATCATCGGATTGCGCACATAACGGTAAGGCCCTTCAACAATGAGATGCTTGGGCGGATCCCACGGCGCCGGCGTGCCTTCGCCGACCCGGACGAACAGTTTCATGGTGGATATGGCAAGCGCCAACGCCACACACGCCAGCCCCACGGCCGCCCAAAACCCGATCTCGCGGGTGGTGGCCAAACGCCATTCGAAGGCCGACCCTGCGCTTCCCCATAGGATCACGGCCGGCACCGTCCCCAGCACATTGCCAGGCAATATGAGGAGCGACTTCAACAGACGGAAAGCCATGGAACTGCCCTAGGGTGCCCAAAAATGCGCCCGCCGATGTTACCGCACCGGCGCACCGCCGGACGGCCGCCCCTATGCGGCGTCCTGGCGCGCCTGTTGGATCGCCTGCCACACCCGTTCGGACGTCGCCGGCATGCCGAGGTTGCGGACGCCGAGCGGCGCCAGCGCGTCATTGACGGCGTTCATCACCGCCGCCAGCGCGCCGACGGTGCCGCCTTCGCCGGCGCCCTTGACGCCCAGCGGGTTGGTATCGGTCGGCACCGGGTGGCTGGCCATGACGAAATTGCACAGATCACTGGCGCGCGGCATGCAGTAATCCATGAACGAGCCGGTTAGCACCTGGCCACTCTCGGCATCGAAGATGATCTGTTCCATCAAGGCCTGCCCCGCCCCCTGGGCGATGCCGCCCTGGGCCTGGCCCACGACCAGCAGCGGGTTGAGCTCGACGCCGACGTCATTGATGGCGGTGTAACGCACCAACTCGCTGACGCCGGTCTCGGGATCGATCTCGATTTCGCAGACGTGACAGGTATTGGGGAAGTTCGAGGCCTCCGGCGTCCAGGTCGCGGTTTCATAGAGGCCGATCTCGATATCCGGCGGCAGCTTGTTGGGCTGGAACGCGGTCTTGGCCACATCGGTGAAATCGACCGAGCGGTTGGTGCCGACGGCGGAAAAGATGCCGTCTTCGAACTCGACATTGTCCGTGTCCGCCTCCAGCAGATGGGCGGCAATGCGCCGGCCCTTTTCGATCACCTTCTCGGCCGCCTTCAGCACGGTCGAGCCGGAGATGGTGGCGGTGCGCGCGGCGCCGGTGCCCGAGCCCCAGGCCAGCTTGTCGGTATCGCCCTCGACGACCTGGATGGTTTCGGCGTCAATGCCCAGCATGTCGGAAACGATCTGGGTGTAGATGGTGGCGTGGCATTGGCCGCCAGCGGTCGAGGCCGCCAACACCGTCACCGTGCCGCCCGGATCGAAGCGGAGCTCGACGGATTCCGGCGCCGGGCTTCCCGATGGATCGACGCTCGACGAGATGCCGACGCCCAGCAGCTTGCCGCGCGCCTTGGCCTCTTGCTTGCGTTTGGCCACCCCGGCGTAATCGGCTTTCGCCAGGCACTTGTCCATCACCGCCTCGAACTCGCCGCAGTCATAGGTCACCCCGTTGGCGATCTTGTAGGGCATGGCGTCGGCCGGAATGAGGTTGCGGCGTCGGATTTCCACCGGATCCAGCCCGAGCTCGGCGGCCGCCATGTCGATCAGGCGCTCGAGCACGTAGGTGCCAGGCGTGCTCGACGGGCCGCGGTAATTCGCCATGGGAACGGTGTTGGTCAGGACCGCGGCGGAGCGGCCATGGATCGCCGGTACGGTGTAGGTGCCGCACAGGCAATTGGCAATTCCGCGCGGGGCGCCGAAGCCACTCATCGACAGGAAGGCCCCGACATTGGTGTGGGCGGTGAACCTCACGGCCAGGAAGTTGCCGTCATCATCGAAGGCGAGTTCGCCATCGACGACAATGTCGCGGGCCTGGTCATCGGCGATATGGCCCTCGGTGCGCTCACAGTTCCACTTGACCGGACGGCCGACCCGCTTGGAGGCCCAGGCGATAACCGGCACCTCGGGATAAAGCCCACCCTTCATGCCGAAGGAGCCGCCGACATCGCCGGCGATCACCGTCATCTGGTTTTCGGGAATATCGAACATGTGCTTGGCCATCATGGTGCGCCAGGTAAAAGGGCGCTGCTGGCAGGCATAGACCACGTAGTGGTCCCGTCCCGGGTCGTAATTGGCGACCACGGCGCGGGGTTCCATCGCGTTCGCGGTCACCCGGCTGATGACGAAGTTGTCGCGGATGACGTGCGGTGCCCCGGCCATGGCGGCCTCGGTGGCGTCCGCGTCGCCCTTTTCGGTGAAAAACGCTTCGTTGTTCGGGCAGTCCTCCCACAACAGCTGGGCGCCCTGGGCGTTACTGGCGACGGGATCGAGATTGATCGGCAGGGGCGAATATTCGACGTCGATGGCCTCGACCGCGTCCTTGGCCTGATTGATGGAGTCGGCGATGACGACGGCGATGGTGTGGCCGACATGGCGCACCCGGTCGCGGGTCAAGGCGGGGCGCGATGGGCGGTAGCCGGGCGAGCCGTCGCGTCTTTTGGGGACTGCGGTCCCCGGCACATCGCCGATGCCGTCATTGGCCCAATCCTCGCCGGTGAGAACGGCAAGCACGCCGGGCATGGCAAGGGCGGCGGAGGTGTCGACGCCAACGATGTCCGCATGGGCATGGGGTGAGCGCAGAAACACGGCATGGGCCTGCTGCGCCAGGGTGATGTCATCGGTAAAGCGGGCCTGGCCTTTCAGCAGTCTCGGGGCCTCGACCTGGGTCACTGGTTGAGAGATGGCATAACGTGTCATGATTCCCTTTCTTGTCTTTATTCATGAACCCTGGATGGGCTGTATTGAACAACAATGCGGCGCGGTCAAGCCTCCAGCGCCGCCAGCCGCCCCCCATGGTCCTTATAGAGGTCGTCGATAAAGCCAGAATCGTCGATGCGGCGCAACGGGTCCAGGTCCCACAGTTCCAAAGGATGAGCCTTGGCGGCCTTGGCGTCCTTGTGCACGGCTTCCGCATGCATGTTCTCGATCGCCGCGAGTTCGGGATACATCTTGGGCTCGAAGATGGCCGCGAACTCCGCCTGGATATGGGCCGCCGCCTCAAAGTCGAGCGCGCCGGCGGCAACAAATCTGTCCTGGATGATGGTTGTCGCCTTGTCCGGCTGGGTGAGAAAAAAGGCGATGCCCTCGAGGGTCCCCTTGATGAAGCGCTCGACGATATCGCCATGCTTGGCCACGAAGGGCATGCCCGACGATATGGTGGTGAAATTGATCATCGCCAAGGGTTCGATATCGATGACCCGGAGCCCGGCGCGGGCGGCGAACAGGGTCTGGGGCGGGGTGATGAAGGCGGCGTCGGCTTCGCCCTCGGCCACCATAGACCACCGCACCTGCCACTTGTTCATGGCCATGGGCAGCGCCTTAGGCGGAGTCTTCAGGGTCACCGCGCCCTGGTCGGGATCGAGGCCATGGCGCTTGAGGTAGAGCCAGTCATTGAAGCCCGAATGCTGGGAGTTCGAGGCCATGACCCTGCCCCGGACATCGGCCAGCGCTTCGATCCCGGAATCCGGCTTGGTCACCAGCTTGTGGTTGAACTTATTGGTCGACTGGGCCAGGTAGACCCATTGGTCGCCGTCGGCCCGGCGGGCATAGGGCGACATGTGGTTGCCGTCGACGAATTCGACCGTGCCCGCGGCCACCGCGTCATGGGCATCGGCCGAACTGATGCCATAGTCGTATTCCACCTCGAGGCCATGTTTTTCCCACGCCCCCGATTCGGCGATCACGTGGGTGAGCAGAAGGTGGCTCGGCGACCGGTAGGGAAAATGCACATGGTCCATCTCTAGAACTCGTAGAGGAAGGGCAGCAGCAGCGGCTTGGGCCACACCACGTGGATCACGCTGTCGAACAGGCCGAACAGGATGGCCAGCGCCAGGACGCCCAGGGTGATGGATAGCCTCCAACTGCCGCCATAGAACCGCGCATAGGCGATGGGCACGATGAAGAAACTGATATGGAATCCGATCAGCACGACACCGGCGAGGATGCCGGCGATCCAGGCTGCGGCCTCGAGATAGCGGTTCGTCAGGTTGCTGCCCTGGATCACGTCGGTGATCTCGGTCGGATTGCGCCGGTGGCGAATGTAGTCCAGGGAAAGTTGAATTATCGACAATATGATGCCGATGGCGACGATAAAATAGACATCGAGCGCGGCGCGCAGCGGCCAGCTCGTCGCCGTGAAACCGCCATAGATCAGGACCGCGAGGAACAAAAGGGTGAAGATCACGCCGCCTATCGACTGCATGCGGGGCTGATCTTCTTCCATGTAGTAATCCATCGTCACTTTCTGTTCATGGCGGGTGCGCCACATGGGGAAAAATATGGTCGCGACAATCACCCCGAAGATGATAATGACCCCCGGAAACAGCAGCCATTCCCAGCTATAGCGGTCGATCGACAGCCACAGATAGGTCTGCACCTGTGGACCCAACACCACGGCGACCAGCACCGGCGGACGCGGCCAGCCATAGCGCCGCATGAACACGCCGATGAAGGAGAACACGATCAGGGTGGCGAGATCCTGATAGGAAAACGACACGCCATAGGCGGCGGCGACGGTGAAGATCAGGGTCATCGGCACGACCACATAGAATGGCAGGACCGAGACCTTGGCGAAGGTGCCGGCAAGGCCCATCGAGAGGCCCGCCGCGAAAATGTTGGCCACCACGCAGACGAAGATCATGGCGTAAATGTAATATGGTGTCTGGGTGATCATCGTCTCGCCGGGGACGATGCCGACGGCGGCGAAGGCGACCAGCACCAGTGCCATCGATGTCGATCCCGGGATGCCGAAGAAAAAGGTCGGGATCAGGGCACCACCTTCCTTGGCGTTGTTGGACGATTCCGGCGCGATCACCCCACGCACATCGCCCTTGCCGAAATTCTCGGTATTTTTTTCCGTCTGCGCCGCATGGGCGTAGGCGAACCAGTCCGCGACCGAGCTTCCCAGACCCGGCAGGATGCCGATCCAGACTCCAACAAGGCTGCAGCGGATCACCAGCCACCAGTTCTCGAACGCATCCTTGCACCCCCGCCACAGGCCACTGCCGAGCTTGCCGGTCTCGGAAATGGTGGTGCGCCGCATCGACAGATCGATCAGTTCCGGGATCGCGAACATGCCGAGGCCGACCAGGGCGATATGGACACCGTCCCACAGGTAGTAACCGCCCATGGTGAAGCGGTCGATCCCGGTGCGGGCCTCGGTCCCGATCAGGGATACCGCCAGGCCGAATGCCGCCGCCATCAGCCCCTTGACCGGGGTGTTGCCGCTGAGAATCCCGACCGCGCTCAGGCCCCAGATCACCAGCATCAAAAGCTCGGGCGAGCCCAGCAGCAACACCAGGGGTGTTACGATCGGAAGCGAGGCCACGAAGATAAGGGTGCCGAACAACCCACCCATGACCGACGCCGTGAAAGCCGCGCCGAATGCCCGGTTGGCCTCGCCCTTGCGGGCCATGGGATAGCCGTCGACGATGGTGGCCTGGGACCCGGCACCCCCGGGCACGGCAATCAGCACCGAAGGGAAGGTGTTGGCGGTGTTCGAGATGATGGTGATCCCGAACATCAGCCCGATCGCCTCGAAGGGCGGCAATGTCATGCATAACGGGATCGCCATCGCCAGCAGGGTGGATGAGCCGACGCCAGGAAGTGCTGCAAAGACGCTGCTCAAGACCACCGCGGCCAGCATGATGGCCATGGGTTTGAACTGCATCATCCCCCCGATGCCCTGCGAAATCGTGTCCCAATCGTACATCAATCGCCTCCTGGACCGAACATTGCGGCCTTAGTCTTTGGTCTGGATGGCAACGCCGGCGCGCTCCGACCCGGTCCAGGCGAGGCCGAGCGCGGTGGGCTTGAGCGGCACCGGGAACAGCGGCGCATTGCGGCACTTTTCCGCGGCCTCGGCGTTGGCAAGCTGATCATCCCAATACTTTGCGCTGAAGCGGCAACCATTGACGCCACCGGACTGATCCGAGGCCAGCCACAAGGCCATGTTGTTCATGACCTTGGGGTCGAGACCACGGTTGCGGATTTCGCCGCGGCCGAACCGGGTATTGACGGCGCCGCCCGGATCCAGACAGTTGACGGTGACCCCGGTACCCTCGGTTTCCTCGGCCCAGCTCATGGCCTGGGCCTCGACCGCCGATTTCGACGGGCCATAGGCACCGGCGAATTTCTCATGCTGCGAATCCGCGCTCTTGTTGGTGATGACGATGCGGCCCCAGCCGCCCTGAAGCAGGGTCGGGATTGCCGCCTTGGCCATCATGTAGGGGCCGACCACGTTGGTGGTGATGACGTCACGCCAGCCATCGGGCTCGGTCTCCCAGAACGGGATGTCCCGTTCCCCGTGGTAACGCTGGCTCTTGCCGGCATTGTGGAACAGGATATGAAGCCCGCCGAACGTCTCCACCGTGCGGGCGACGGCCATCTGACAGTCCGCCCAGTCGGTGACTTCGGCTATCAGTCCGAGCCCCGTGCCCTGGCCACCGGCGTTTTCGATCGCGGCTACGGTCTCGGCCAGTTCGGCCTCGATGGCTTGCTTGGTTTCGTCCGATGCCGGCGCGGCAAGAACGGTGATGCCCTTGGCCCCCGCCGAGGCATAGGCGATGGCGATCTCGCGTCCCATTCCCCGGCTGGCGCCGGCGATGATGGCAACCTTACCGTCGAGTGATATTGGCTCCATCTCAACCTCCCTTACCGCGGAGCGTTCGCGCCCGCCGATTAAGGTTCAACCCCAACTGCGTCGGCACAGTGGGGTTGGACCAAACACATAGCAGACTTGGCTGAATATTCCAGCCAGTCGAAGCCGCCTTGTGGCGGGACCAAATCGCCGCACCAGTGGCCGTTGCTGACCCGGAGCGGCCAGGCCTTGGCTATTTTTTGCAGTCGATCTTCTGCGCCTCGCCGTCGTTCTCCGGATAGGTGATCTTGCAGCTCATGCCGACCTTGAGGTTCTTGCGCTTGGTCTTCTTGCCGCCGATGAAAACCTTGGTGCGCCGGCCCGACACCCGGACCTTGTGGGTTTCGGCCCCGACCTTGAAGAACAGTCTGCGGCCACCGCGCTTGATGTCCGTGAGCACGGAAGTCACGGTCTTGCTCTTGACCAGCTTCTTGGCCAGTTGGGCCAGCTCCTTCTCCGTCAGGGGTTTGGCGGGCAGGCCGTATTTGACCCGGAGCTTGACCGCGTAATCCTTGATTTCGGCGCTGGGATAGGACCCGCGTTTGATGACATTGGTCAGGTCCGCGGCCGACTGCATGGAGAAGTCCTCGCTGAATTGGTGCTTGCCGGCCTTGACGAACTCCGGATCGGCAAAGGCCCGCTTGAAGGCCTTGCGGTAGACGGCAACGATCTTGGCCGGTGTCTTCGGCGGCAGGGCATACCACTTGTCGACCTGGGTGGTGAGGTACCAGAATTCGAATGCCCGCTTGGCGATGCCGGTGAATTTCCCCTTGGCCAGGGAATCCAGGGTGGGAATGTCGGGGAATGACGAACGTGGATGGATCTTGCCGCCCCGCAACTGGCCGATCTGGGTGATGCTGGCGAATTGGCCGGTTTTGTAGAGCGAGCGGATCTGGAACGCGTTGGAGGTGCCATAGCCGTCGACCTCACCGCGCCGCATCGCCAGCACGATCGAAGGCGTGCCGGGATAGCCGACCACGAAGCGGAAATTCCAGTCCATCAGCTCGGACGACCACATCAACAGCCCCTCCCAGGTGCCGGTGCCGTCCTGGGACCCGAAGATGGCCGGTTTCATCGACTTGTCCTTGAGGTTGGCATGTTTGGTTTTGCGCAGATGAAGAAGGGACCCGCCGCGGTTTATGCCGCCGATGAAGTTGAAGGTGCGGGGGTCGTACCTGGCGACATCGAGCCTCAAGGTCTGGTGATGGACGTAGCCGGTGCCGCCGCCCATCCAGGCTGAGCCGTCGCGCTTGAGGACATTGGCGAAGTAAGTGGTGCCCTTGACCCCGCCGCCGCCCGGCATGTTGCGGTAGTTCATCCTGGGGTTGCCCGGCAGGTACTTCTCGAGGAAGCGCCCGACCAGGCGGGTGGTGCCGTCGGTGCCGCCGCCCGGCGTGGTGCCGATGATGACGTTGAGTCTCTTACCCTTGAAGGTGACATCCTGGGCCATGGCATTCCCGGCCGCGGCAGTGGCGATCAGGATGGCAGCGACGGTCCCAGCGATACGCGGAAGATTGGCTCTCATGGCTAAACTCCCTGTTGTGATTGGCTTGTGGTTATGCGGAAAGTGTATCGCCGATTGGCAAGACGATCAATCACGGTGCGGCACAAAGCGATATTCGTGTCGTCCGGTTCAAAACCCGCCTATAATCAACATTAATCGCCGTAAATGCCATGCCAAGGGAGCACAGGAAATGTCCACCGTCCTCGAAAACATGTCGGCCAGGACCATCGACCAGGAGTCGAAATCCGCCACCGGCAAGATTCCCTCATTCATCATCTCGGCGGACAGCCACGTGGATGAGCCCCTCGACCTGTGGGATGATTTGCCGGCGAAAATCCGCGACCAAATTCCGGCCCGCAAGCCCTTTGCTGCGGACACCCGCCCGGCAGGCGGTGAGGACCCGAAAATCCGGATTGAACACATGGACCTTGACGGCATCGCCGCTGAAATCCTCTACCCCACCGCGGCGCTGAAGCTGTTCGAATTCGGCCAGGACGTCCAGGAGGCGGTGTTCCCGGTCTACAACGACTGGGTCGCGGATTATTGCAAGACCTCGCCGAAACGCCTGTTCGCGATCCCCTGTCTCGCGGTTTACGACATCGACGCCGCGATCCGGGAGATGCAGCGCTGCCACGACATGGCAATGATCGGCGGACTGGTCTGGCAGGT
>JAZFWG010000196.1:0-7304 GCA_036448135.1 Alphaproteobacteria bacterium | reverse complement strand
TGCCATCGACCGTGACCTTGGTGCGCGAGCCCGAGACGCTCGTCTTCATCTCTTTGCCCTTCAGCATGAAGTAAACCCGGCGTCCGCCGCGTTTGGTCCGGGTCACCTTGCCGGTGTCCGTGAAGTATTTGAGCTTCACCTTCTGGATCGGGCCCCTAGCCACGAGATTTCCCCTTGCCGCGGCCACGGTTTCCTTAGGCGTGGCAAGGACCTTTTCGATCAGCTTCTGGACATCCTCGCCGGATACCGGGTTGATCTCGCGCTTGGACTTTTTCGCCTCGGCAATGAATTTGGGATCCCGCAAGGCCGCCATGAATGCCTTGCGCAGCGCGGCAACACGCGCCTTCGGCACACCCGGCGGCACCAGGAACGGACGCCCCATGGTCTGGCGCGAGAAGATCAATTCCATCTGGTCCCTCTGGCTCTTGGTGGTGGCGAAATCGGTGATCAGCGGCACATTGGGCAGTTCGGGGTGGCTGACCAGCGCCATTTGCAGAAGGATGTTGAGCTTACCGGCCTTCAACTGTTTGGGCCGCATCAGTTTTACGCTGGTCCAGGACCAGCCGCAGATGCCATCGACCTCGCCGCGGTCCATCGCCAGCACGGTCAACGCCGTGCCCGGATAGCCCGAGATCAGCTTGAGCTTGGCGCCCAGCAGGTTCTGGATGAAATTGGCAAACACTTCCGAGTCCGAAGTGGGGCCCTGAGTGCCAACCACGGTGGTCTTCTGGCGCAGCTCACTGAAGCTCTTGGCCGGCGCGCGGGCCGAGGTGACGCAGACCGAAACCTCGTTGTTCATGGACCCCAACCAGTGGAACTTGGTCGGGTCGAAATTCGCCCCCTTGCCGCCCAGCAGCGCATGGGTCGGCGCGCCGCGCGCGATCATGCCGATCACGGTGCCGTCCTTTGGCGCCACAGTGTAAAGCCAGTTGGCCAGTACCAAGGTCGCGGCGCCGGCCTTGTTTTTGACGATCATGCCCGGCTTGCCGGGGATTTGGCTGCCCATGTAGCGAGCCAGCAGCCGCGAGTACGTGTCGTATCCGCCGCCCGCGGCGAAGCCGACATAGAGGGTAAGGGTCTTGCCCTTGTAGAAATCGGCGACCGATGCCGCTTTGGCCGTCGTCCCCAGGGCAATCAGGGCGATGCCGCCGAGCATCGCCAGCACACGTAATCCTTTGGTCATCTGAGATCTCCCTTCGATAGAATCTGAACACCCTATCAAGGCAACCGAACACTGGTGGAAAATACCGGCGGTTTCGGCGCCGTTACGGTGTCAGGCGGATATTGCTGTTCTCGCCGGATTTGGGCCCGGTCTTTCTGACAAGTCTTTTAGCTGGGGCAACTATGACCGAACTTGCCGGTGTGGACAACCGAAGATACGAAAATCGGGAATAATATTGAATTTTGCACAACATGCCTTAGACTCAGGGAACGATGAAGCCCGGATCTTTCCAATATCATAGCGCGAAAACCATCGAGCAAGCCGTGGCGCTGCTCGCCGAGGTTGCCCCGATGGATGGCCGCGTGCTCGCCGGTGGCCAAAGCCTGGTGCCGACCATGGCGTTTCGCCTGGCCCAGCCGGCCCATCTGGTGGACATCAATGGCGTCGAAGGGCTGGACCGCCTCGCCGTCGAAGGCGCAGAGCTTGCCATCGGCGCCTGCGTGCGCCATGCGGCCTTCCACCGCCCGGTGATCGCGGGCCCGCTCGGGGCGATTCTCACCACCGTGGCCCGCCATATCGGACATTATACCATCCGCCAGCGCGGCACCTTTTGCGGCAGCCTGGCCCAGGCCGACCCGGCCTCGGAATGGTGCTTGGTCGCCGTCACCTTGGGGGCGTCGATTACCGCCCAAAGCACGCGGGGCCGGCGCGAAATCGCGGCCTCGGATTTCATCGAGGGGATCATGACCACGGTCCTTGAAGACGACGAGCTGTTGGTGGAGGCGCGGCTACCGGTCCCGCCCGATGACACCCGCTTCGGCTTCGTGGAATTCAGCCGCCGGGCGGGCGATTTCGCCCTCGCCATGGCGCTCACCAGCTTCCGCCTGGAAGGCGGCGTTATCCATGACGCGCGGCTCGGCATCGGCGGCGCCGAAAACACCCCGCGCCGCATCGGGGAAGCCGAAGCCGCGCTCAACGGCCAGCCCCCCGGAGCCGATGCATTTGACGCCGCCGCGACCGCCGTGGCGGCGGCGTTGGATCCCATGGAAGATGCCGGTACCAGCGCCCAGTACCGGCGCGAATTGGCCCAATGCCTGGCCCGCCGCGCCCTTGAAAGTGCCGCCTCATGACCGATAAGCATGACCTCACCCTCACCATCAACGGCCGCGCCCATGCGGTCAGCGTCGATGCGCGCCGCACCCTGGCCGACGCGATCCGCGAAGAGTGCGGCCAGACCGGCACCCATCTCGGATGCGAACACGGGGTCTGCGGTAGCTGCACGGTGTTGCTCGACGGCGTGCCGGTGCGTTCCTGCCTGATGTTCGCCGTGCAGTGCGAAGGCAAGGCCATCCGCACCGTCGAAGGCCTCGCCGAGGGCGAGGAACTCCATCCCCTGCAAAAAAGCTTCATGAAACACCATGCCCTGCAATGCGGTTTCTGCACGCCCGGCTTTCTCATGCTGGCGGTGGGCGTGTTGGAGCGCGAACCCGATATCAGCGATGAAGACCTGGTGGACGCGCTTTCCTCCAATCTCTGCCGCTGCACGGGCTATGCCAACATCGTCAAGGCAGTCCGCGCGGCAGCCGTTGAACTCAAGGCGGGTCCCTAGAATTGGCAAAAGTTTTCGGCCATTCGGTGCAACGGCTCGAGGACCCGCCGCTGATCACCGGCCGGGGCCGCTTCGCCGCCGACATCAACTTCCCCCACCAGCTTCATATGCGCGTCGTGCGTTCCCCCCACGCCCATGCCGAGATCCGCTCCATTGACACCACCCAGGCCCTGGCCCTGCCCGGCGTTTACGCCGTCTGGACCGCCGACGACATAACCGAGCTCGGACCGGTCGACTTTCGCGCTGACCGCTCGGCCGAGGAGCTCAAGCCCTATCGCCAGCCGGTATTGGCGAAAGCGCGTGTGCGCTACGTGGGCGACCCGGTGGCGGCGGTGTTCGCCGATGACCCCTATCTCGCCGAGGATGCCGCCGAACTGGTCGCCATCGACTACTCCGAGCTTCCGGCGATCGTCTCGGTTGACGACCCCCTGGGCGAGTTCTCGCCCGGCATCGGCACCGAGGCCGCCATCCTGGCGCACAGTTACGGCGATATCGATGCCGCCTTCGCCGCCGCCCATGCCGTGGTCGAGCTCGAACTCTTCACCGGCCGCCATTCGGGCGTGCCCATGGAGACCCGCGGCGCCATCGGCCGCCATGACACCGCCAAGGATATCCTGGAATTGCACGGCGCGGCCAAGGTGCTTCACCGCAACAAGGAAACTCTGGTCCGCATGCTGGGCCGGAAACCGTCCGGGGTGCACCTCTATGAAAGCCATGTCGGCGGCGGATTCGGAATTCGCGGCGAGATCTATCCCGAAGACGTCCTGGTGCTGGTCGCCGCCCAACGTTTCGGGCGCCCGGTCAAATGGATCGAGGATCGCCATGAGCACCTGATGTGCGCCAACCAGGGACGCGAACAGCACCATTGGGCACGCATGGCCGTCGATGCCGAGGGCAGCATCCTCGGTATCGAAGACATTTTTTATCATGACCAGGGCGCCTACATCCGCACCCACGGGGTGGTGGTTCCCAACTTGACCATGTGTTTGTTCACGGCGGTCTACCGGGTGCCCGCCTATGTCGCCCGGGGCCATGTGCGCCTTACCAACAAGACGCCCTGCGCCACCTACCGCGCGCCGGGCCGCTACGAGGCAAGCTTCGTGCGCGAACGCCTGATGGATGCCGCCGCGGCGAAGATCGGTATCAATCCCATCGAAATCAGGCGGCGCAACCTGATCACCAAAGCCGAAATCCCCTACACCATCGCCTTTGACCAGCCCGAGGCCAAGGGCGCGAAGCTCGATTCCGGCGACTACCACCTGCTTCTCGACAAGACCTTGGCCCATGTCGGCTGGGACAGTCTTGGTCCCGAACTTGCCCAAAGGCGCAGCCAGGGCGAGCTGGTCGGCGCCGGCATCGGCATCTTCCTGGAAGAAGGCGGTCTCGGCCCGTCCGACGGCGCGAAGATCAGTGTGGACAATGAAGGCGACGTCGAGGTGATTACCGGCGGTGCCTCGCTCGGCCAAGGATTTGAGACCTCCATGGCGCAGATCTGCGCCGAGGCCCTGGGCGTCGACTACCAGCGCATACGCGTCATCCATGGCCAGACCGACCGGATTCCCTACGGCATCGGCGCCCATGCCCAGCGGACCACGGTGATGACCGGCAACGCTGTCCATAACACCGCCTTGGCGGTGCGCAAGAAAGCGCTCGACGTGGCGTCGGAAATCCTTCAGACCCCGGCCGATGAGTTGATCATTGCCGACGGCACGGTTACCCAGCGCGACCGTGCCACCGGGCCTTCCATCACCCTCGGCGAAATCGCCGGCTTGCTTGCCCCGGCCTCGAAAAATCGTGGCAGCCATGCGCCCGGCCTCGCCGCCGAGGAATTTTTCGACACCACGGAAACGGTATTCCCCTATGGCATTCATTTCGCCGTAGTCCTTGTCGATGGCGAGACCGGGCATGTGGAAGTGGAGCGATTCATCGTCGCCTACGACATCGGACGCGCGGTCAACCCGATGCTGGTCGAGGGACAGTTGGTCGGCGGATGCGTCCAAGGATTGGGCGGCGCGCTCTATGAGGAATTCGCCTACGACGAACGCGGCCAGCCACTCGCCGTGACCTTCGCCGATTACCTCATGCCCACGGTGGCCGAAACCCCCCAAGTGGAAGTGCTGATTACCGAGGATGCGCCAAGCCCCAATAACACGCTCGGCATCAAGAGCGCCGGTGAAGGCGGCATCAACGCCGTGGGCGCGGCCATCGCCGGCGCCATCGACGACGCCTTGGGCAGCCCCGGCGCGGTAACACGGCTGCCGGTGACGCCGCAACGTATTCGGGACCTTTTACGGGTCCGCCAGTGATGGCAACCGAGGACACGCACATCTTTGGCCATTCGGTCGAGCGCCTCGAGGATCCGCCGCTGATCACCGGGCGGGCGCGCTTCGCCGGCGATATCAACTTTGCCCACCCGCTCCCTATGCGCATTGTGCGCGCGGCCCACGCCCACGGCGAGATCAAATCCATCGACACCACCCAGGCCCGGGCCATGCCGGGGGTGTTCGCGGTGTGGACCAGTGAGGATATCCCCGAGCTGGGCCCGGTGGACTTCCGGGCCGACCGGGCGTCCGAGATCCTCAAGCCCTACCGCCAGCCGGTGCTGGCCAAGGGGCGCGTGCGCTATGTCGGCGACCCGGTGGTCGCCGTGTTCGCAGAAGACGCCTATCTCGCCGAGGACGCGGCGCAAGAGGTCATCATCGAGATCGAAGACCTTCCGGTAATCACCTCTGCCGATGCGGAGCCGGGAGAATTCGAGCCCGGCCGCTCCACCGAGGCCGCCTTCCTCACCCACAGCTATGGCGACATCGAGGCCGCCTTCGCCAGTGCGCACGCCGTCATCGAGCTCGACCTCATCACCGGGCGCCATTCCGGCGTGCCGATGGAAACCCGGGGCGCCATCGGCTTTTATGACGCCGCCAATGACATCCTGGAGCTCCACGGCGCCGCCAAGGTGCCCCACCGCAACAAAGACACCCTGGTCAACATGCTCGGCTGTAAACCGTCCCAGCTCCATGTCCATGAAAGCCATGTCGGCGGCGGCTTCGGCATCCGTGGCGAGCTTTACCCCGAGGACGTCCTGGTCCTGGTGGCGGCCAAGCGCCTGGGGCGGCCGGTGAAATGGATCGAGGACCGCTTCGAGCACCTGATGTGCGCCAACCAGGGGCGCGAGCAGCACCACCTGGCCCGCATCGCCGTCGACAGTGAGGGGCGCATCCTCGCCATCGCCGACGAGATTTTCCACGACCAGGGCGGCTATGTGCGCACCCACGGCGCCAACGTGGCCAACCGCACCATGTGCATGCTGACCGGGCCCTACCGGGTGCCCGCCTTCCGCGCCGTCTGCCACTTCCGCCTGACCAACAAGACGCCCTGCGCCACCTACCGGGCGCCTGGGAGGTTCGAAAGCAGCTTCGTGCGCGAACGCCTGATGGACGCCGTCGCCACCAGGCTCGACATCGACCCGGTCGAGGTCCGCCGCCGCAACCTGATCACCGCCGCCGAGATGCCCTACACCATCGCCTTCGACGAGCCCCATGTGGGCAATCTGGAGCTCGATTCCGGCGACTATGCCGGCCTCCTGGACAAGGCCTTGGCCAAATTCGGCTGGGAGGCATTGCAGGACGATCTCAAACGCCGCCGCGGCGATGGCGAGCTGGTCGGCGCCGGCATCGGTATCTTCGTCGAAGAGGGCGGACGCGGCCCGTCCGACGGGGCCAGGATCGCGGTGGATGCCAATGGCGACGTCGAGGTCGTCACCGGCGGCGCGTCGCTGGGCCAGGGGTTCGAGACCTCGATGGCGCAGATCTGCGCCGAGGCGCTGGGCGTCGATTACCGCCGCGTCCGCGTCATCCACGGCCACACCGACCGCATCCCCTATGGCATCGGCGCCCACGCCACCCGCGCCACGGTGCTGACCGGCGGCGCCGTCGATGTCACCGCCCGGATGGTGCGTAACAAGGCGCTCCATATGGCGGCGGAGTTGCTGCAGACGCCGGCGGATGCGCTCGAGATCAAAGACGGCACCGTGGTTCAACGCGACAACCCGTCGGGGCCTTCGATCGCCCTTGGCGACGTGGCGAAGCGCTTAGGCCCGGGCTCGAAAATGCTGGGTGAGCGCGAACCCGGTCTGGCGGCCGAAGGCTTCTTCAACCCCACCGACACGGTGTTTCCCTATGGCGTGCATCTGGCCCAGGTCCGCGTCGATGGCGGCACCGGCGGGGTCGTGGTCGAGCGCTTCATGGTCGCCTATGACGTCGGCCGCGCGGTCAACCCGGCGATGGTCGAGGGCCAACTGGTCGGCGGTTGCATTCAGGGCATCGGCGGCGCACTCTACGAGGAATTCGTCTATGATCAACATGGCCAGCCCCTGGCGGTGACGCTGGCGGATTACCTGTTGCCCACCCTGGTCGATGCCCCCAAGGTCGAGGTCCTGATCACCGAGGATGCGCCAAGCCCGCTCAACCCGCTCGGCATCAAGAGCGCCGGCGAGGGCGGCATCAACGGCGTCGGCGCCGCCATCGCGGGCGCCAT
>JAZFWG010000195.1:0-5263 GCA_036448135.1 Alphaproteobacteria bacterium | reverse complement strand
ATTGCCCAAACCGCGGTCGACGATGCCGATAGGGATCTGATCGCGGATACGTCGTCGCTGAGGGACATAGAGGCTTACGGCAACAACATCGAGAGCTTCATCGGCACCCTCAAGGTTCCGCTGGGAGTAATCGGCCCCATGCGTGTCAACGGGATCTTCGCGCAGGGCGACTACTACATCCCTCTGGCGACCACCGAGGCAACCCTGGTTGCCTCCTATGCCCGTGGTGCCAGGTTGCTGAATGACTGCGGCGGGTGCACCGCCGGTCTACTCAACGACGGTCTGTGCCGGGCCCCTGGGTTCGCCTTCAGGACCATGACCGAGGCCGGACTGTTCGTCGAGTGGTTGATCGGCGAGTACGACACTCTCAAGGCGGTGGCCGAGGAAACCACCCGGTTCGGCAAGCTGGTCGACCTGCGCACCCACATGGAAGCCAACCACATTTACTTGAGCTGCGAGTTCTCTACCGGCGACGCGGCTGGCCAGAACATGACAACCATCGCCACTCAGGCGCTGTGTTCCCATATCATCACCCACACGCCGGTACAGCCGGAATACTGGTTCCTGGAATCCAATTTCTCCGGTGACAAGAAGGCCAGCGCCCTGTCCTTTACGACTGTACGCGGCAAGAAGGTGTCGGCCGAGGTGCTGATCCCCGGCGACATCGTGGAAAAATGGCTTCACACCACTCCAGCGGCCATGCACAACTTCTGGCGTATGTCCGCCCTGGGCGGTGTTATGTGCGGAACCATCGGCATCCAGGGCCACTACGCGAATGGCCTAACCGCCCTTTATCTTGCTACCGGCCAGGACACCGCCTGCGCCGCGGAATCCAGCGTCGGTATTACCCGCCTGGAATTGTGGGGCGGCGACCTTTATGCGGCGGTCACTCTGCCCAACATCGTCGTCGGCTCCGTGGGCGGCGGCACTAAGCTGCCGGCGCAGAACGCCGGCCTGAAAATTCTTGGGCTCAGCGGCTCCGGACACGCTCATGCCCTGGCCGAGATTTGCGCTGCTCTGTGTCTGGCCGGCGAGCTGTCGCTCATCGGCGCCTTTAGCGCCGGCCAGTTCAGCGAGGCCCACCAGAGTCTGGCCAGGGGATAAGTGCATGGCGGGTCAGACTGAGCCGGCGTTTGCCGCCCGGGTTTGGCAGTACCAGAAAGAGCGGTTCCCGGTCTTCAAGCACGGGGCTCTGATCGCAGCCTTTTCATCGTCGGCAGTCTGCATGTCGGCGCTGCTCAGGGGGCAACAGGCGTTTCCCGAGCCGGCAGCCTTCGCCGTCGGCTTTGTGGTCTTGTTCGGGCTGTTCCTGCAACTTCGCATCTCCGACGAGTTCAAGGACCGGGAGGAGGACGCCCGCTATCGCCCCGAGCGGGCGGTGCCTAGGGGCCTGGTCAGTTTGGGCGAATTGGCCTGGCTGGGCGTGGCGGTCGCCGTCATTCAGGTCGTGGCAGTGGCGGTGTACTTTCCATTGCTACTGGTCCTGCTGGCCCTGGCCGCTGGTTATATGGCGCTGATGGGTGCCGAGTTTTTCGTTGTGGACTGGCTCAAGCCGCGGCCGTTCGTCTACATGGTGTCCCACATGGTGGTGATGCCGCTGATCGACCTGTTCGCTACCGCCTGCGACTGGCTGGTCATGACCGGAAGACCGCCCACCGGCCTGTTCTGGTTCCTGGTGGTCAGCTTCTTCAACGGCGTTATCATTGAAATCGGCCGCAAGACATGGGCGCCTGCCATGGAGCGCCCGGGCGTGGAGAGCTATTCCTCGGCCTGGGGACGGGGTAAGGCGGTCGCTGTTTGGCTCGTCTCTATGGTCCTCGGCTACGGCTGCGCCCTAGTGGTGGCGGCAGACATCGGGTTCTTTATCCCGGTGGCCCTGTGGCTGGGCGCGGTCGGGCTGGCCATGGCCGTCGCAGGCCGGCGTATGGTCCGTGCGCCCGACGAAAGGGCAGTGGCTGCTCTGGAAAATCTTTCGGGATTGTGGGTGTTTAGCGTCTATCTGGCCCTCGGCATCGTCCCCATGGGAGTGGCCGTATGGCTGTGAAATACGTGCTCACCGCCGGTGACCAACCCGACCTGGCCCTGATGGGCGGCAAGGCGCACGCCCTGGCCGCCCTGGGCGCCGATTTTCCGGTCCCACTTTGGTTCGTCCTCACGCCTTTGACTTTTGACGGGGACGGCCTGCGCGAGGCGGCATATCCGGCCCTAACCGCCGCCCTGGACGGGCTCGGCGCCGGCCCCTTCGCGGTGCGATCTTCAGCGGTCGAGGAGGACGGTGAGGAGTCCTCCTTCGCCGGCCAACTGGAAAGCCATTTGAACGTGGCCGCCGGCGACGTGGAGCGGCGCGTGCTTGCCGTCTGGCGCTCCGCCTTCGCCGACAGCGTGATCGCCTATCGCGCCCAACGAGGCCTAAGCGGTCCTTCGGCAGCGCCTGCCGTGCTTATCCAGCGTATGGTCGATGCCGATGCGGCCGGCGTGGCGTTCAGTGTCGACCCCATGGACGAAACCCGGCAGACGGTAGCCATCATGGCGGTTCGTGGCCTTGCCGACCGCCTGGTCGGCGGCGAGGTCAACGGCGACACCTACCGCACCGACCGCGAGGGCGCCCTTCGCGCTGTCCATCCGGCTGATGACGCGCCGGTGCTGAGCGCCACCCAATGCGCGGCGGTGACCGATCTGGCGTTGCGCGCCGAGTCCCATTTCGGGGCACCCCAGGACATCGAATGGGCCTTCGAGGGCGAGTCCCTCTACCTGTTGCAGTCACGGCCGATCACCACCCTGGCACCGCAGAGCGCCTATACCTTGTGGGACAATTCCAACATCGTCGAAAGTTATAGCGGCGTAACCGCGCCGCTGACCTTTTCCTTCGCCCGCTACGTCTATGCCGAGGTCTACCGCGCCTTCTCGAAGCTTATGGGGGTGAGCGAAGCGGTCATCGATACGAACCACACCGTGTTCGAGAATATGCTGGGTTATGTTTACGGCCACGTCTACTACAACCTGCTCAATTGGTACCGGGTTCTCGCCCTGTTTCCTGGCTTCACCCTAAATCGCACGTTCATGGAACAGATGATGGGCGTGAGCGAGAGCCTGCCCGACGACCTGGTCCGGCAGATGACGGTTCCGGCCGAAACCTCCGGCGCCAAGGTGATCGATGCCCTGCGGCTGTCCCGTACACTGGTTCGCCTTGTCCGAGCAGCACTCAGTATCGAGCGCTCGGTGGCCGATTTCCATCGCCGACTACGAAACATCCTTGCCAATCCCGAGGTCTCGCTCGCGAATCGCGACCTGCCTGGTCTCGCCCAATACTACCGGTCCCTGGAACACAACCTCCTGAGCCGCTGGGACGCGCCTCTGGTCAACGATTTCCTGTGCATGATCGCCTTCGGCCTGTCCCGCAAAGTACTGCTCAAATGGTGTGGCGCCAATGTCGGCCAGGCCCTGCACAACGATTTCATGATCGGTCAGGGCGATATTATTTCCGCAGAGCCGGCCCAGCGAATCCGCAATATCGCCGCGCTGGCGCGGCAACACACCACCCTTGTTGACCAACTGGTTACCGGAGATGGCTCGACCCTGGACGAATATCCCCAACTGGCCGCCGCCGTTGGCGACTACCTCGACAAGTTCGGCGACCGCTGCACGCAAGAACTGAAACTGGAAAGCATCACCCTGCACGAGGACCCGACTCCTTTGCTGCAGGCCATCGGCTTCACGGCCCGCAAGGAACACCGGCCCGAGCAGAACCAAGGGCCATCGCCGGAGGCCCGCCTGGCAGTGGCGTTGCGCGGCCGCCCCGTCAAACGGTGGTTGGCGGGCGCCCTGATCCGTTGGACCAAGGCGCGCATCCGCGACCGAGAAAACCTGCGCTTCGAGCGCACACGCCTATTCGGCCGGGTCCGGCAGATCTTTTTGGAAATCGGCCGCCATCTATGTGAACGGGACCTGCTGGAAAACTCGCGGGACATCTTCCACCTCGAGGTCGCGGAGGTGCTGGGTGTGGTTGAAGGGTCGATGGTCACTTACGATTTGAAGGAATTGGTGACGCTGCGCAGGCGGCAGTTCGAAAAATTTCAGGACCGGCCGGCGCCGCCCAATCGCCTTGAAACCCGTGGCGCCGTACTGCCGGCCCTGATGAGCCATGACACACAGGTGCAAAGCGCCACCGTCGACAGTGACAGCGTACAAGGGTTGGGCTGTTGTTCCGGCGTGGTACGGGCGCCGGTCCGAGTGGTCACGGACCCGCGCCGGGAGGCCCTGCAACCCGGTGAGATCCTGGTCGCCCAACACACGGATCCCGGCTGGATTGCGCTGTTCTGCAATGCCTCCGGCATCATTGTCGAACGCGGCAGCCTGTTGTCCCATTCGGCCATCGTCGCCCGCGAGATGGGCATCCCCGCCGTAGTGGCGGTAGATAATGTCATGTCTTGGCTGCAAACCGGTGATGTGGTGGAGATGGACGGCGCCAGCGGTCGAATTATAAAGGTGGACCATGGGCGGTGATTTGGCGCGCCGGGTCGATTTCGACCTGATCCGCTATGCCCAATGTTGGGAAGACGCAGATATTCTGCTGCGGGCCCTATCCATCGGCGCCGGCGACGTCTGTCTGTCGATCGCTTCGGCCGGCGATAACGCCCTGTCCATGCTCAGCCAGGGCCCCAGCAAGGTCATCGCGCTGGACCTTTCCCAGTCGCAGATCGAATGTCTGGCACTGCGGGTGGCAGCCTATCGTCACCTGGACCACGGCGAGCTCCTCGCCCTGATGGGATCAATGCCTTGTAGCGATCGCCGGGCCCTTTTCGACAAATGCCGCCCCTCCCTGGAAGACAGGACCGTGGCTTTTTGGGAAAGCAAGATGGGGGAGGTACAGCGCTTCGGCATCGGTGGCATCGGCAAGTTCGAAAGTTATTTCCGACTGTTCCGCCGTTTCGTCCTGCCCTTGGCCCACAGCCGGCGGACCGTCGAGGCGCTGCTCACCGACAAACCGGCGGAGCAGCGCACGGAGTTCTATGACGCGCGGTGGAATTCTTGGCGCTGGCGGCTGGTGCTGAAGTTGTTCTTCTCACGCACGGTCATGGGGCGGCGGGGTCGCGATCCGGCCTTTTTCAAGTACGCCGAGGGCAGTGTCGCCGACCATGTCGGCCGACGGGTCAGCCACGCCTTTCAGGTCCTCAATCCGGCCGACAATCCCTATCTACAGTGGATCCTGACCGGCCGCCATGTGACGGCCCTACCCCATGCTTTGCGCCCCGAAAACTTTGCG
>JAZFWG010000194.1:0-3873 GCA_036448135.1 Alphaproteobacteria bacterium | reverse complement strand
CATGGCCCAACTTGACCATGGCCGAAACCGGGGTTTCCAAATCGGCGACCAGCCGGGTCCAGACGATCTGTGCCGTGCCTGCCTCATACGCCCGGGAAAAGGACGAAAAGTCGGGCAGGCTTTCCATGGCTAACGATCGGCCAGAAGCCGTGCTTCGATGGTCTTTTGGTTGATTTCGACCCCGAATTGGTTCCTGAGCGCGCCGGTAAACTGGCCCAACAGATCGTCGCTGATGCCGCGCCCGAGCGCTTGGCGCATCTCGTCCTTGGCCTTTTTGGCGTTGGCATCCGCGCCCTTGATGTCCTTGAGCACCGCCACCACGAAACCGTCACTGGTCCGGGCCATGCCGGCCTGGCCCGGCTTGAGGGAAAACAGCTTGGTGACAAGGGCCGGGGTCAGGCCATTGGCGGCGCCGGCGCCGATCCGGGTGAAGGAGGCCGCCTGTTTCAGGACAAGCTTCTCGGCGCTGGCGACGGCTTTGAGGTTCTCGCCTCTCTTGACGCGGTCAAGGATTGCCTGGGCCCGCTTCGAAGCCGCAGCGGCGCGGCGGTCCTGCTGCCAGGCCTTGATGACTTGGTTGCGCACCACGGCCAGGGGTTTCAATTCGGGTGGGATGACCTTGTTGACCCGGAGCAGGAAATAGCCGCCTTCGGCGGTCTCGGTCAGTTGGCTTTCCTGCAATTCCGGCGTCGACAACATTGTCCTGAGGAATTCGTCGCCACTGGGCAGCCCCTTGACCGGCACCCCCGACCGTCCCCGTCCCCGGGCGTCGATGGCATCAATCTTGACCGCCTTGAGGCTGTGCTGACGAGCCGCCTCCTCGATGGTCGAGCCGCCGGCAAGGGCATCCTCGAAGCGGTTGGCGAGGCGATAAATGGCTTCGGTCGCAGACGCCACGGCGATGCTCTTCTTCAATTGCGCCCGCACCTCATTGAAGCTTTTGACCCGTCCCTTTTTCGACCCCGTCACCCGCACCAGATGCCAGCCGAGAACGCTTTTGATCGGCTTGGTGATGCCGCCATCGGCCAGGGCGAAGGTGGCTTTGGCAATTTCCGGGATCAGTTCAGCCTGGGTTAGCCAGCCCAGGGACACCATTTCCGCCGATTTGTTGCCGACGGTCGCGCCCACGGCCGCGAACTTTGCGCCTTCGCGCAGAAGATCGCTGGCGCGCTTCGCCGTCGCCTCTTTCTTGAACACGATCTGTTCGACCTTGCGGCGGCCGCGGATGGTGAACTCGCCGATTCTATCCTCATATTCCTTGCGCAGCTTGTCATCGGGAACATCGACGCCTTCGGCAAGGATATTGGGGTCGAGATTGACGAAGGTCACGGAGCGGAATTCCGGGGCCATGAAGCGGGCGGAATGGCTTTTGTGGAACGCGGCGATAGCGGCCTCGCCGGGCGTACCGATGACGGTCACCGAGGCGTTGGTCACCTTGACATATTCCGCCGAGCGCCGTTCGTTGCGGAACCTGTAGAGCGGATCCAGCATCTGGGACGGCACCTCGGCATGGGCCGTGATCGCCGTGGACAGGTAGGTGCGCGCCAGGCCCTGGCGTAGGAAGTTGATATAACCTTCTTCGCTCATGTTATTGGAGCTGATCACCTGCCTGAAGATCGCCGGGTCG
The DNA here is from genome assembly GCA_036448135.1 of Alphaproteobacteria bacterium. Classification (GTDB taxonomy): domain Bacteria; phylum Pseudomonadota; class Alphaproteobacteria; order SMXQ01; family SMXQ01; genus JAZFWG01. Next base: position 2,246 of record JAZFWG010000194.1, on the reverse strand, counting down.
AATTCACCGCGGCGGTTGCGGAAAGAGGGCTCTTCGCGGATTTCCTTACGGATCAACTGGTCACTGATGGCGATGCCGAGATCGGCGCTGCCAAGGCTGTAGACGGCGCGATCGATGAGCCCGTAGAGCGCCCGGTCGAGGAGACCGATTTGCCGGGCCTTCTCACGGTCGAGCTGGCCGCCGAACAGAGGCGCCATGCGGTTGATCTCGTCACGGAACGATTCGTTCAATTCGGAACTGACGATCTTGATGCTGCCGACCTTGGCCACCATGGGATCGCGTTCGCCGAGGAAAATGTCATTGATTCCCCAGATTGCGAAACTGGCGATCAAGAGCCCGAGTAGAATTTTCACCACCCAGGAACTGGCTTGTTGGCGGAGAGCTTGAAGCATCGCGCTAAGTTTCTCGACCGAATGGTTGAAACAGGACCGGCGGTATCATACCCCGGAAGCGCGGCATCATAAAATCGGCTCGGGCTCGCTGCAACCGGAAATGACAGCTTTGGCCGGGAGAAGGGAATTTGCTGGCATTGCCCCGCTGGCATTAAAATTAACCCTATGATACACAGGCCCGGTTTTCCCCGAGACCCCGGTGCCGAACATGGTCAACAGGAACAGACGATCGCCATGAGCGAAGTATCCCGGCCGCTCATTGCCGGAAACTGGAAAATGAACGGCCAGGACGGCGACGGCCTCGCCCTTGCCGAGGCCCTGGCCCAGCGGGCGACCAACCCGGACCTGCCTTGCGATCTCTTGGTTTGTCCTCCCGCGCCCTTGATTTGGCGGGTGGCGCAGATCCTTTCGGGGACCCCGATCGCCATTGGCGGCCAGGACTGCCACCCCGAACCCGGTGGCGCCCACACCGGCGATGTCAGCGCCGCCATGCTCCGGGACGCCGGGGCCGGCTTCGTCATCGTCGGCCATTCGGAACGGCGCACCAACCACGGCGAAGGCGACAGCCTGGTGCGGGCCAAGGCCGCGGCCGCCCATGGCGCCGGGCTCAAGGCCATCATCTGCATCGGCGAGACCGAGGCTGAGCGCGACGGTGGTGAGACCCTGGATGTGCTCGAGCGGCAATTGCAGGGCTCGGTGCCGGAAGCCGCGTCCGCCGCCGATAGCGTTATCGCCTACGAGCCGGTCTGGGCCATCGGCACCGGGCGTACTCCCAGTATCGATGAAATCAGTGAGGCCCATGCCCATATAAGAAAGACCCTTGGCGATGGCTTCAAAGGTGGCGCGGATATCCTCATTCTCTATGGGGGCTCCGTCAATCCGGCCAATGCCCGGGACATTCTTAAAGTTAACCAGGTCGGGGGCGCCCTCGTGGGCGGCGCCAGCCTCAAAGCGGACGATTTTTGGACGATTGGCGAAAGTTGCCGCTAGCGGAATTATCTAGATGAGGGTACAAGTCTGTAGCAATTTTGTAGGTCCCAAAAGTTAGCGCATGCAAACCATCATTCTTCTTGTTCATTTATTCCTTGCCCTCGGTCTCGTGATCTCTGTTCTGCTGCAACGTAGCGAGGGCGGGGCTTTGGGTATCGGCGGCGGCGGCATGGGCGGGCTCATGACCAGCCGTGGCAGCGCGAATTTTCTCACCAAGGTCACGGCCTGCATCGCGGGCATGTTCATGGTGACCAGCCTGACCCTGGCCATCATGGCGAGCGGCAACTCCAAGCCACGTTCTATCCTCGACCAGGGCACCACACCGCCGCCCATCGAGGCCCCGGTCGAGCCGGGCAAACCCGCAGCGCCGTTGGCGCGTTGATGGGGGCGGGTGCTTTTGGTTGAGGCGGCGCGATCGTTGGAACATTTGAGGCAATGACGCGATTCATATTTATCACCGGCGGGGTCGTCTCCTCCTTAGGCAAGGGGTTGGCCTCGGCGGCTCTGGGCGCGTTGTTGCAGGCCCGTGGCTTCAAGGTCCGGCTGCGCAAGCTCGACCCCTATATAAATGTCGATCCCGGGACCATGTCGCCCTACCAGCACGGCGAGGTCTATGTCACCGACGACGGCGCCGAGACTGACCTCGATCTTGGCCATTACGAACGCTTCACCGGCGTGGTTTCGCGGCAAAGCGACAACGTCACCACCGGGCGCATCTATTCGACGGTGATCAACCGCGAACGTCATGGCGATTACCTGGGCCCCACCGTCCAGGTCAACCCCCACGTCACCGACGCCATCAAGGAATTCATCTGCGCCGAATGCGAGTACGTCGACTACCTGCTCTGAGAGATCGGCGGCACC
>JAZFWG010000193.1:0-3360 GCA_036448135.1 Alphaproteobacteria bacterium | reverse complement strand
TCCGCCTTCGGTGTGATGATGTTCACGGTGTTGATTGTTCTCGTCACCATTTCCCACTTTATCTCCAAACGTTACGGCATCGAGGAACAGGTCTGAGGAACCAAGCCATGATCATCGTCGAAAACCTTTCCAAGATCTTCGTCACCAAGAACGAGCGCGTCGCCGCCGTCGATGGCATCAGCTTCAAGGTCAATGCCGGCGAGATGGTGACCCTGCTCGGCCCTTCGGGCTGCGGCAAGACCACCACCTTGCGCTGTGTCGCCGGATTGGAACGGCCCGATGGCGGGCGTATCGAGATCGGCAACGAGCCCATGGTTGATGTGGACGGCAAGGCTTTCGTTCCGGCCCATCTGCGCAATCTCGGCATGGTGTTCCAGTCCTACGCCATCTGGCCCCATATGTCGGTTTATGAGAACGTCGCCTATGCTTTGGAAGGCAAACGCCTGTCCCGCGCCGAGATCCGGAAACGCACCATGGAAGCGCTGGACTTGGTTCAGCTTACGGGTTTCACCGACCGCCCGGCGCCGCGCCTGTCCGGCGGCCAGCAGCAGCGCGTCGCCATCGCCCGGGCCTTGGCCGGCAATCCCCGCGCGCTTCTGTTCGATGAACCGCTCTCCAACCTCGATGCCAAGCTCCGTGCCGAAATGCGCTCCGAACTAAGACGGTTGCAGCAACAGGTCGGGCTGACCTCGATCTACGTCACCCATGACCAGTCCGAGGCCCTCGCCATTTCCGACTGGATCATCGTCATGCGCGGCGGCAAGATCATCGAACGCGGCCGCCCGATGGATATATATCGCTCCCCCCGGAAACTGTTCACGGCGCATTTCATCGGCAACACCAATCTAATCCCGGGCACGGTCACGGCAATCGACCGCGCCCAGGGCAAGGTGAAGGTCGACACCAAGCATGGGGCGATGGTTGGGCTCGACCCCAACGAAGACCTGCGGGAGGGGGACGCGGTGCGGCTTTCGATCCGTCCCGAAGACATGCACCACATCAACGACGGCACGGCAAGCGCCGACAACACCATCACCGGCAAGGTGGTGGTGGCGACCTTTCAAGGGTCAGCGGTGGAAGCCGAGATCAATTGTGGAGATGACACCATCCAGTGCCACTTCGACCGCTATGAGAAGCTCTCCCATGGTTCTGACATCAAGCTCGGCTTTGCCGCGGACGCCTCCATCGTGCTCCGGGATGAGCCCCTGGAGGACGAGGATTCCGTCGACGCCGGTGACGACTGACCCTGGTGACGAAGGTTAGCGATCCCGGGTGGGAAAACTGAATTCGGGCCCGCTGCGCCCGCCGGAAGGCCAGCGTGTGGTCACGGTCTTGAGACGCGTGTAAAAGTGCACACCCTCCGGCCCGTAAATGGCGTGGTCGCCGAACAAAGAATTCTTCCAGCCGCCGAAGCTGTGATAGGCCACCGGAACCGGGATTGGGATGTTGATTCCGACCATTCCGGCTTCGATCCGGTCGGCGAAGTTCCGGGCCGATTCGCCGTCGCGGGTGAAGATCGCCGTGCCGTTGCCGTACTCATTGCCATTGACCAGCTCGACGGCTTCGTCGAAGCCGTTCACCCGCACCACCGACAAAACCGGCCCGAAGATCTCTTCCCGATAGATCGTCATGTCCGCCGTCACCCGGTCGAACAAGGTGCCGCCGAGAAAATATCCCTCCTCGTAACCTTGCAACGCGATGCCCCGTCCATCGACCACAAGCTCGGCGCCTTCCGCGACACCTTTGCCGATCAAATCGGTGACCCGGTCACGGTGCGCGGCGGTAATCAACGGTCCCATGTCCGCCGACGGATCGGAGGCCGGCCCGACCTTGAGGGCGTGGACCCGCGGCTTTAGCGCTCCGACCAGCGCATCGGCGGTCTCTTGTCCCACCGGCACCGCCACCGAGACCGCCATGCAGCGCTCTCCCGCCGAGCCATAGCCCGCCCCGACGAGGGCATCGGCGGCGAGCTCGATATCGGCGTCGGGCATCACCAGCAAATGGTTCTTGGCGCCGCCCAGCGCCTGAACACGCTTGCCGTTGGCCGTCGCCGTTGCGTAGATGTGCCGCGCCACCGGGGTCGATCCGACGAAACTGATGGCACGCACATCCGGATGCGCCAATAGGGCGTCGACGGCTTCACGCTCGCCATGCACGACGTTGAACACGCCGTCCGGAAAGCCCGCTTCCGCGGCAAGGGCGTGTAGCCGGTTCGCCGTGGACGGGTCCTTCTCCGATGGCTTGAGGATGAAACAGTTGCCGCACGCCAGCGCCACCGGAAACATCCACAGCGGAACCATGGCTGGAAAGTTGAACGGCGTAATCCCAGCCACCACACCCAGCGGTTGGCGGTCCGAATAGGCGTCGATGTCAGAGCCGACGTTGCGGGTGAAACTCCCTTTAAGCAGATGGGGGATGCCGCAGGCGAACTCGACCACCTCGATCCCGCGGGTCACCTCGCCAAGGGCGTCCGCGTGGGTCTTGCCGTGCTCGGTTGCGATGGTCCGGGCGAGGGTATCGGCATTGGCGTCGAGCAGTGCCTTGAACCGAAACATCGCCCGCGACCGGTTCAGGGGCGGTGTCGCCGCCCATTGCGGATACGCCGAGACCGCGGCCGCGACCGCTTGGGCGACATCATCGGCGCCGGCGAGGCCGACATTTGCGATGTGCTCACCGGTCGCGGGGTTGAAGACCGGCGCGGTGCGGTGAGACCGGGCCGCCACCTGCTGGCCGTTGATGATATTGTCGATAGTCCGCATGGCATCCAACCTAGCACCTGCTTGGCGCGGCTCGGCTATTCGTAGGGCTGGTATTCTTCCGCGTCTTCGTTGCGGCTCAGCAGATAGTTGGTGATCTCGCGCCGGTTGGCGATCCAGACTTGATCGCCGAATTGCTTGACGTAACGGATCATGCGCTCGACCGCGCTGGCGAGGTTTGGCCGCCCGCCCAGTTCGGCGTGGGTGATGACGTCGATATAGCCGGGCCGCCCGGCCAGAGCCTCTTCATACAAGAAGTCGAAGGCCTCCTTGAATCCGGCGACGAAATTGTCACCATTGCCAAGTCCCCCGGACCAGGCGCGCCAGTCATTGGCATAGTTGAGCTTGGGGATGATCACCATGCGCCGGCCATTGACCGCGACCACATAGGGCACGTCCTCGTCGAACGGATCGCCGAAATAGAGATAGCCCTCCTCGGACAGGATCCTGAGCGTGTGCTCGGTGTGCAGATTCCCGGCCGAGCCCCAGCCGATCGGGCGTACGCCAACCGCATCCTCGATCATCTGGGTGCAGGCCTGGATTTCGGCGCGTTCCTCGTCCTCGGAAAGCTCCGGCAGGTGGATGTTGTTGGTGGTCTGATGGG
>JAZFWG010000192.1:0-2101 GCA_036448135.1 Alphaproteobacteria bacterium | reverse complement strand
GTGATCGGCAACACCGCGCTGCACAGGCCCGCCGTCGCCACGGCGCCGGGCATGCCCCAGACCACGCTGCTTTTTTCGTCCTGGGCGATGACCGTACCGCCGGCCTTGGCCACCGCTTCGCCGCCGTCGAGACCATCGTTGCCCATTCCGGTCAGAATCACGCTCAGCACGCCCGGGCCGAAGACCTTGGCCAGGCTGCGAAGCATGGGATCGACAGTCGGCCTGCAAAAGTTCTCCGGCGGCGCCTCGCTCAACCGGAACACCTGTTGCGCCTTGTTTGCCTCAACTACCATGTGGAAATCGCCGGGCGCCACATAAATGTGCTCCCACTCGACAACCTCTCCGTCCTTGGCCTCCGCGCACGGCCGGCCGCTCGCCCTGGCGATGTGTTCGGCGAGGATGGTGGTGAAGGTCGGCGGCATGTGCTGGGTGATGAGGATGGGCTGTCGGATGGTCGACTTCAGGCCGCCAAGCACGGCGAACAGGGCCTTGGGACCGCCCGTGGAGCTGCCGATGGCCAGCACCTCGGGGCGCACCGGGCCCGGTTTGCGCAACGCGATGGGCTTGGCCGGGGATGGCCCCGGGCCGGGAGGCGGACCTTCGCCGCGCGCGGTGGAACGGTGGCGCCGGCGCACCTCGCCCAGGGTCTTGACCTTTGTCAGAAGCTCGCGGCGGAACTCGTCGCCCGTTCTGATGTCGCTGGCCGACGTGGGCTTGGGCACATAATCGGCGGCCCCCGCCTGCAGCGCCCGGATACTGATGTCGGCGTTGCGGGTGGACAAGGTGGACGCCATGATGATCTTGACCCCCGGATCCGCCCTAAGAAGCTTCGGCAACGCCGTCAATCCGTCCATCACCGGCATTTCGATGTCCAGGATGACGACGTCGATGTCGTTGGCGGAAAGGATGTCGAGGGCGATCTGGCCGTTCCCCGCGGTGGCGACGACCCTAACCCGGGAGTCCTCCTCCAGGATGCGCGTGATCAGCGTGCGGATGACTGCCGAATCGTCCACGACCATGACCCGAATCGGATCCGCCACGGTACTTGCGGCCGCTGTCGTCACGTGGTCTTCCGCATGGATTGGCAACCCGTCCCTCAGGAGAGAATCACAAGAGACCCAATTGGGCAAATTTCGCCTGGACGATTTCGCTGTCGAACGGCTTCATGATGTATTCGTTGGCGCCCGCATCGATGGCTTCCTGGATGTGCTCGATGTCGTTTTCAATGGTGCAGAATATGACTTTCGGCGCCTCGCCACCGGGCCGACCGCGCAGTTCCCGCAGGAAATCGATACCGTCCAACACCGGCATGTTCCAGTCGAGCAATATGACGTCGGGCATCTTGCGCTGGCACGCCGCCAAGGCGACCTTGCCGTCGACTGCCTCGTCGGTTTCGAACTGGAGCTCCTCGAGTATTTTTCGGGCCACCATGCGGATAACCTTGGAATCGTCAACGATCAGACAATACTTCATGTCACCCTACAATTCGTCAGAGGTATAATCCTTCTTCCACCTGCCCCGTGGGCAGGGGATCGATCAACAGGCACCCTCTACCATCGAAGAAAAAACATCCACGTCAAGCACAACTGACACCATCTTGTCCGGCCGAAGGGCCGGCGGCGCAGATCACGGCCGGGGGTCCCGGAAGGCGGCGCAAGCGGCGGCCGCGACCTCGCCACTGGCCAGCGCGTTCAACTGGTCGATCAACTCCTGATCGCTGCCTTCGGGCTCCGCGCCGGTCTCCTCGAGCTCGCCGAGCAGGGTCCTTATGGTATCGATATGGTATCGATGCACCCGAGAATCAGGGTCACCGCGCCCGGCGCGACCTCCAGAGTCCCTTGCCGAAACTTGCCCAGAACGTTCTCCCCGGCATGGGCGACCGATTAAAGCCGGGGCAGGCCCAAAAAGCCGCAGGTCCCCTTGATGGTATGGACCAGCCCGAAGATATTTCGAAGGATTGCAGTGTCCTGGGGATTTTGCTCGAACTTCACCAGTTCGACGTCGAGAACCGCAAGGCTCTCGGCGCTTTCCGTGAGGAATTCGTTTAACAGGTCATCCATTTGTAGTTTTCCGTCCGCTGGGCAACGGCGGAAGAGACATC
>JAZFWG010000191.1:0-5245 GCA_036448135.1 Alphaproteobacteria bacterium | reverse complement strand
GATCTCGCCTTGGTCGAATTTGACCCGGGCAGCGTGATCGGCGGCGCCTCGGGGGAAGACACCTGTATCCACCATTTTGGCATCGATGTGGACGACACCGCCAAGTTCGCCGAAGCGATCAAGGCAGCAGGCGGCGAGCTGATGGACGACCCATCACGCCCCGGTGCGCGCACCATCAAGTTCCGGGTCCCCGGCGGCGGCGGCATCGCCGAGATCGCGCCAAAAGATTGGCACGCACGGAGCGACGGGTCCTGATCCTCTGGAAATCAGGGGTTGGCAGACCGGCACTCTATCCCCAGTCTGGCAAGCTCTTCGTCGATGTGGGGTGCGCCCCGTAGCGGATTGTCCCGGCTCATCTCGCGGTTCAGGAGCCTGCATCGGGGTCCAGAAATGACCTCTTGGGCAAAGACGAAATGATAAAGGCGCGGCCATATGCAAACCGTGTTTTTTTATATCAGCGCGGCGGTTGCTGAAATCGCAGGCTGTTTCGCTTTTTGGTCTTGGCTTAGGCTGGGCAAACCGGTGTGGTGGCTCATCCCCGGGGTCGCCTCTCTTGTTCTGTTCGCTTTCCTGCTGACCAAGATAGATGCGCAATTTGCCGGGCGGGCGTATGCGGCGTATGGCGGGGTTTATATCGTGGCCAGCCTGGTTTGGTTGTGGGCGGTGGAAAGCCGCATGCCGGACCGTTGGGATGTTGGCGGCGCCTTGATTTGTCTTGTCGGCGCGGCGGTGATTATCTGGGGACCCCGGAGCGTGTGACCGGCGGCCGCTCACCCACCGCCGAGTGAGGGTCTGAGCGCCTTTAGGCCAACTTTCAACAGCTTTGGAGTTGCACATCACTTTGGTGCCGTTAAGACCTTTTTAACCAAGATTTCCTCAATTGGCTGGTGAGATTGCGGCGCCGAGGGATTGGTGGCATCGTGGCTTGATCCATTCGGTCTTGCTTTTGGCGGAAAGGTCCGGGTGTTATGGTCAGCGGCGCCCCCCTTGTGGCCGGTTTGGAGCGAGGCATGACAAATTCGATTTCGATCATCGTTCCTCTCTTCAACGAGGCCGCCAACATCGCCGAACTTCACCGCAGAATCATCGCCGCCCTCGATGGCGGCGGCAATCCCTTCGAAGTCATTTATATCGACGACGGCAGCACCGACGAGACCGATAAAATTCTGGGCTCGATCGCGGCCTCCGACACGCGCTCGCGGATCATCAGCCTGACGCGCAATTTCGGCCAGACCGCGGCGATGATGGCGGGAATTGACAATGCCTCGAACGATGTCATCATTCCCATGGACGGGGACCTGCAGAATGATCCCGTCGACATCCCCCGGCTGATCGAGAAGCTGGATGAAGGTTTCGATGTGGTTTCGGGCTGGCGCAAGGACCGCAAGGATCCGTGGCTGACCAAGAAATTTCCTTCACAAATGGCCAACAAGCTGATCTCGTGGGTCACCGGCGTCCGTTTGCGCGACTACGGTTGCACGCTCAAGGCCTACCGCCGCTCCAGCCTCGAAGGTGTCCGGCTTTACGGCGAAATGCACCGCTTCATTCCCATCTATGCCAGCTGGCGGGGCGGCAAGGTGACGGAACTGCCGGTCAGCCACCACCCCCGCCGGCATGGCAAGTCGAATTATGGTTTGGGGCGGGTGTTCAAGGTTCTGATGGACCTGTTGGTGGTCAGGTTCCTTGAACGTTACGCGACCAAGCCGATCTACGTCTTCGGCATGGTCGGGATGGGGAGCATTGTTTTCTCCCTCGTCAGCGGCTTCTACGCCGTTTATCTGAAACTCTTCGAGGGCACGTCCTTCATCCAGACGCCATTGCCGCTGTTGGTGGTGATGAGCTTCATTACCGGCATCATGTGCATTCTCATGGGCTTGATCGCCGAAATCCTGACGCGAACCTATTTCGAGTCCCAGGAAAAGAAGACCTACGGCATCAAGAATATGTTGAATTTCGACTGAGCGGCGGCATGTGTGGGCTCGCAGGCTTTTCCGGACCGGGCGATGCCCAGGACCTTGGCGCCATGAGCGCCGCCCTGGCCCATCGTGGCCCCGACGATAAGGGTGAATATGTGGAGTCCGATGCCGGGGTCTTCCTCGCCCACCGCCGGCTCGCGGTCATCGATATCGACGGTGGCATCCAGCCCATGTCGAACGAGGACGCCACCGTCCGGGTCCTGTTCAACGGTGAAATCTACAATTTCCAGGACCTGAGACGGCAGTTGGAGGCCAAGGGCCATGTCTTCCGTTCCCACCATTCCGATACCGAGGTCCTGGTCCACGGTTATGAGGAATGGGGCGAGGACCTGCCGAACCGGTTGAACGGCATGTTCGCCTTCGCCATCTATGACCGGCCGCGCCGGCGGTTTTTTCTCGCCCGGGACCGTTTCGGCAAAAAGCCGCTTTATTACCACCACCGTGGATCGCTGTTCGCCTTCGCATCCGAGTTGGGGGCGTTGCGCCGCCACCGTGAACTTAAAACCGAACTGGATCAGCGCGCGCTGCAGAAGTTCTTCGCTTACGGCTATGTGCCGGCGCCGCTTTCGCTTTACCGTGATACCTACAAGCTTCCCGGCGGCCACAGTCTGACATTCGATATCGCCGCCGGCCGCATCGAACTGCGCCGCTACTGGCGTTTCGCCATCGAGCCGTTCGAGCGCATTCCCCGCGATGCGGAACAGGTTTGGGGCGAGGAGTTGCGCCATCTGTTATCCGAGGCGGTGAAGCGCCGGCTGGTGAGCGACGTGCCCCTCGGCATCTTCCTCAGCGGCGGCATCGATTCCAGCGCCGTCCTTGCCATGGCCGCCGGTCATACGCCGGCGGAACAGATCGAGACCTTTTCCATCGGCTTCAAGGAACCGAGTTTCGACGAAAGCGCCTTTGCCCGCGAGGCCGCCGCCCTCGTGGGATGCAACCACCATGAAGAGATCCTGGACATGGACCGCGCCATGGCCATGATCCCCGGCGTCCTCGGCCGGTTGGATGAGCCGATGGCTGATCCCTCGATCCTTCCCACCTATTTGTTGTGCCGCTTCGCCCGTGAGCATGTCACCGTCGCCCTCAGCGGCGACGGCGGCGATGAGCTGTTTGCCGGCTATGACCCGTTCAAGGCCCTGGGGCTCGCCAATCTCTACCGCAAATGCGTGCCCGGCCCGGTGCATGGCTTGGTAAGGGCGCTGGTGAACCGCATTCCTCGCTCCACCGCCAATATGAGCCTCGATTTCAGGCTGCGCCGCGCCCTCGCCGGGGTCTCCCATCCGCCGAAGTTGTGGAATCCGGTGTGGCTGGGGCCGTTGGAGCCGGACCGGATCGGCGAGTTGTTCGGTGAGCGCATCGATGTGGAAGACCTTTATAGCGAGGCCATTGCGCTGTGGGGTGATGCCACCGGGGAGGGCGTGGTGGACCGCACCCTCGATTTCTACACCAACCTTTATCTGCAGAACGACATCCTGACCAAGACCGACCGCGCATCGATGATGGTCTCTTTGGAATTGCGCTCGCCGTTCCTCGATCTCGATCTGGTGAATTTCGCCCGCCGCATCCCCCACCGCTTCAAATACCGCCACGGCGAGACCAAGTACCTGTTGAAGAAGGCCCTTGCCACCGTGTTGCCGTCCTCGATCCTTGACCGCCCGAAGAAGGGGTTCGGCATTCCCCTGGCCTCTTGGCTGCGCCAGGTCCCCGACGCCCACCGCCCCTTGCCCGGGCTTGGCATCGACCAGTCATGGGTGGACCGCCGCTGGGCCGGCCATGTGTCGGGGGCCGAGGACAACCGCGCGTTCCTGTGGTGCTGGGTCGTCCTCCAGCATCATCTCAGGCCCGCCGAGGCCCGGGCCGCGGCGTGACGAAGGACGATCAATGGATCCGGCGACCTATGAAGTAGAAGCGGAGATCGAGGCCAGCCACTGGTGGTTCAAGGGCCGCCGCCGTCTTTTCAGAGATATTCTCCAGGGGTTGGATCTGCCGAAAGACGCGCGAATCCTTGATGTCGGTGTCGGCACCGGGGCCAATCTGCGCATGCTGCGCGATCTCGGCTTCACCAATGTCACCGGCATCGACAACAACGACCTGGCGCTTGAATTCTGCCGCCAGAAGGGATTGGGCCCGGTGGACCAGGGCGATATCTGCCATCTGCCTTTTCCCGACGGCAATTTCGATTTGGCCCTTGTCACCGATATCTTAGAGCATGTGGACGATGACGGCTTGGCTTTGGCCGAAATCCACCGGGTGCTGGATCGCGGCGGCAAGGCCATTATCACGGTTCCCGCTTTCCCCATCTTGTGGGGCTTGCAGGACCGGGTTTCCCAGCACAAACGGCGCTACCGCATGGTCGGGCTGGTGGATCGCGTGAAAAGCGCCGGTCTCATATGCCGCGAAAGCTTCCACTTCAATTATGTCCTGTTCTTGCCGATTCTGTTTGCCCGCGGCGTCATTCGATGGTTCAAGCCCAATCTTAAAAGCGAGAACCAGGTCAACACGCCGGTGCTCAACAGCATTCTCACGGGCGTGTTCGCCTTCGACGTGGTGACGTCCCGGCGCCTTTCGCCGCCCTTCGGGGTTTCAATCCTCATCCTTGCCGAACGGCCATCGCCATGATGAGCGCAACCGGCAAGCCCGCATTCACCGGGTTGATGGCGTCCCACCGCCGTTCCCTCGCCGGCACCCTGGACAGGGGAAGGGTGGAAACGTGAACCGCAGCGATGACAACACCATACGTGACTTCGGACGGCAGTGGTCCGCCTGGCGGGACAATGACGGCTATTACGCAAGCCCCGAACTGTTCGAGGACATGGTCGGCTCCCTGGTCGATGCCAGCCAACTCGAGGGCAAGACCGTGGCCGAGATCGGCAGCGGCACCGGCCGCATCGTCGATATGCTGCTCGACGCGGGCGCCGGCGAGGTTACCGCGGTCGAACCGTCCGAGGCCATTGATGTGCTCAAGACCAACACCGCCGGCCGGGCGGATCGAATCCATTACATCCACGGCACCGCGGCGGACTTAAAGGACGATGATCATTTCGATTGGATATTTTCGATCGGCGTTATCCATCACATCGCCGATCCCGGCCCCACCCTCGCGAAATGCCGGCAGTGCCTGAAGCCGGCAGGCCGGATCGTGCTGTGGCTCTATGGCCATGAAGGCAATGAACTTTACCTCGCCTTGATGCGGCCTTTGCGTGCCGTGACCAAGAGATTGCCCCATCGGGTCTTGGTGCCGTTGAGTTGGATATTGGGTTGGTTGCTGG
>JAZFWG010000190.1:0-2285 GCA_036448135.1 Alphaproteobacteria bacterium | reverse complement strand
CCGGGGGCGGCACCCTGGCCGCGGCGAAAGAGCCGGTGCCGCAGCTTATCAAAGACAACAAGCTTCTGGGTGTGATCTACCAGAAAGACCCGCAAACCGCCCTTAACCTCGCCGCCGAGATCGATAGCTACCTCGCCGCCACCGCCAAGGACAAACAACCGGCAAAGGGTGGCCCGGCAAAGGGTGGCAAGGTGCCGGAACTGAAATTCCGCGATAGCGATGCCGCCCCGGTTCCGGGCAAGGACGACGACATCATCAAGCGCAACAAAAAAGCGTTCGAGGAAAATCCCGTCCTCCGGAACATTTATTTCCGCTCGCCGGTGGCGTCGTTGCGGCTTTTACAGCGCTTCCGCGATGCCGCGAGCAAGATCAAGAACTAGGCAATAGAATAGATTCCGCGCCGCTGGGAGGACGGCCCGGGAGGAGAGGTGCCATGTATATGTGCCTTTCAAGACATGCCCTACGGCGCCGGCCGCCTAGCCCGCGCGCCCTGGTCGCCGCTGTCTTTGCCCTGGTGATGCTGTCGGGTGTCGCTGCCGAAGGCGCCGAGGCAGCATCGGGGGTTCTGAATAGCCCTGGGGAAAAGAACCAATCCCTCGTCCCGCCACCGCGCACCATTTCCGACATCATCGCGATCCTCGATGCCCAGAAGCTCGATCAAGTCGAGCGCCCCCGCATGAAACGCCACATCAAGAGGGCGAACAGCAAACCGCCGAAGGATGCGGGCAGGACCGAACTTGCGCGCTTCTATTTGAAGCGCGGCAGGTCCGCACGCAGGATCGGCCGCGTGCGCCAGGTCTTAGATGATTTGACCAAGGCCAACGCGCTGGGAGCGGATTTGCCACCAAAACACCGGCACAGAATTTTACGGTTGCTGGCTATAGCGGAAGTTTCTTCCGGAGACCAGGCCAAGGGAATTCAGCACTTGCGCCAAGCCATCGAGGTCACTGAATCCGAAACCAAAAAAATCGATGATACCGCCAGATTATTGAGATTTCTGGGAGTTTACGGAAGTTTGGAGGAAAAGAAGCGGCTTCTGGCCGACGCGGCGCGGCGAATGGACCTCATGCGCCACGCCACCGAGGGCCGTTCGGCGCGGCAGTGGCGGCGATTCGGTGAAAAAATTCAAGGTAGCGTTGCTAGGGCCAGAGGCAAGTTTTTATGGAAAACCGGCCGGTTAGTGGAATCTGAAGCCGCCTATCGAAGCGCTTTCACCCATTTCTCCCGCTATATGGCAACGTCGAAACGAAGCGCCAGAAAAGGTCGGATCCTTCGTAACCATGCACAGGCCAACCTTGGTGGTATCCTTAACCTACAGGGCCGTCATAAGGAGGCCGAAGTCGAGGCCCGAAAGGCCTTGTTGGATGTGCTCCAATCTCACGGCCGTTACAACCGCTGGACAGCGACCAGGACATTCTCTCTCGCCAGGATTTTACGGGCCCAGGGCCGCCCCCTTGAGGCCGAGACCCTGTTACGGGCATCCCTCGAAATTTACGGCAAAATAGGCACTGAAGAAGGCTCGAAAAACACCACGCGCACCAGGGCGGCTCTTGCCGATACCCTTGCCGATCAGGGCCGCTGGGCTGAAGCCTTGGGGCAGTTCGATACCATCAAGGCGGCGAGCGCCCATGACCCGGTCCGTTTGGAGCAGCGTATACTGACCAACCCGTCCTACGCCCTTGCCCTGATCCGCAATGGCCGGCCTTCGGAAGCCCTTGCCATCGCCCGCCGGGCGGTGGCGCGGCAACTGAGATTGGTGGGCAAGGATAATCGGCAATCCGCCGGCGCCCAGGGCATTCTGGCCATGGCGCTGGAGGCCTTGGGCCGTGACCGCGAGGCGCTTGAGGCGTTCTCTCGTGCCACTCCCAGGCTTCTCACGGTCGATACCAACCAATCACGCGGGGTGCAGAATTGGCGGACCAAGCTTGTTCTTGAATCCCATATGGCGCTGCTGGCGCGCCTTGGCGGCCCCGCACTGGTGGCGGAGCCCGGCTTTGAGCCCACCGCCGAGGCGTTCCGCATCGCCGAGGCGCTGCGCGGACAAGGCGTGCAGCGGGCATTGAATGCGTCGGCGGCGCGGGCATCGGCGGGCTCGCCGGGCCTCGCCAAACTGGTGCGGCGCGAACAGGACACCGCCAACCGGCTTGGCGCCTTGACCGCGCTTTACGCTGATGTGCTGAGCCAACCCACCAGCCAGCAGGACCCCAATGCGCAAAAGACGCTCCCCGCCACCATCGCCCGGCTGCGGCATGAGCACAAAGCGCTCACGGCCCAGATCGCAAAGC
>JAZFWG010000189.1:0-7118 GCA_036448135.1 Alphaproteobacteria bacterium | reverse complement strand
TTTCACCTGGGCCAAGGCCTGGGCGCCCTTGTCATAGGGCACGATTTCGCAATAAACGCCGCTTTCGCGCACGCGCCGCGCGATCAATTGGGTCACCTGGGAGCCGAAATCGAGAATGAGGATGGTTTCGGTCACTGCCGGGGAGGCTCGTGGTTTACTCTGAGATCCGGGTTGCAGGGGCGGCGGCGGTGGCGGCTCATGTCTCTCGGCGGTAGTTGGGCGATTCCCGGGTGATGGAGATGTCATGGACATGGCTTTCCCTAAGCCCGGCGCCGGTGATGCGAACAAGCTTACAATTGCGCTTCATGTCGGCGATGGTGGCGTTTCCGGTATAGCCCATGGCCGCGCGCAGACCCCCGGTCAGTTGATACAGGACTTCGCGCACCGGCCCCTTGTAGGGCACTTGGCCTTCGACACCTTCGGGAACATACTTCAAGGTTTCCGTCACTTCCTGCTGAAAATAGCGGTCCGCCGAGCCCCGCGCCATGGCCCCCGCCGAGCCCATGCCGCGATAGGATTTGTAGGACCGGCCCTGATACAGGAAGACCTCGCCGGGGCTCTCGTCGGTGCCGGCCAGCAAGGAGCCGATCATGACGCAATCGGCGCCGGCGGCGATGGCCTTGGCGAGATCGCCGGAATTCGTGACGCCACCGTCGGCGATCACCGGGACGTCGTGCTTCTTGCATTTCTCGACCACGTCGAGGACCGCCGTCAGCTGGGGCACGCCGACACCGGCGATGATGCGCGTGGTGCAGATGGAGCCCGGCCCGATGCCGACCTTGACGGCATCGGCACCGGCGTCGATCAGGGCCTTGGCGCCGTCCGGGGTGGCGATATTGCCGGCGACGACCTGGACGTAATTGCTCAGTTTCTTGATGCGGCCGACGGCATTGAGCACACCGGCCGAATGGCCGTGGGCGGTGTCGACCATGATAACGTCGGTTTCGGCGTCGATCAGGGCCTCGGCCCGGGCAATGCCGTTGTCGCCGATGCCGGTGGCGGCGGCGACCCGTAGCCTGCCCTTTTCATCCTTGCAGGCCTCCGGGTAAAGCTGGGCCTTTTCGATATCCTTGACGGTGATGAGGCCGATGCAACGGTAATCGCCATCGACCACCAGGAGCTTCTCGATGCGGTACTGATGCAACAGCCGCTTGGCCTCCCCCATGTCGACGCCCTCGCCCACGGTGACAAGGCCCTCCTTGGTCATCAGTTCGGCGACCGGCTGATTGGGGTTGGATGCGAAACGAACGTCGCGGTTGGTGAGGATGCCGACCAGCTTGCCGTTACCGCGCTCGACCACGGGGATGCCGGAAATCTTATGGTCGGCCATCAGTTTCAAGGCATCGGCAAGGCTTTCCTCCGGCGTGATCGTCACCGGATTGACCACCATGCCGGATTCGAACTTCTTGACCTTGTGGACTTCGTCGGCCTGGGCTTCGAGAGCAAGATTTCTGTGGATGACGCCGATGCCGCCGGCCTGGGCCATGGCGATGGCCATGGCGGCTTCCGAGACCGTATCCATGGCTGCCGAGAGCAGGGGAATACCGAGTTCGATTTCAGGGGTTAACCGGGTCTGAAGCTCGGCGGTGGCGGGCAGCACCTTCGATGCGGCGGGTATCAGCAGCACATCATCGAAGGCGAGGGCTTCCCGTATCTCCATGCCGACCTCAATATCCTGGGTTGGCGCAGCATCATACATATGACTGGCGCAAAGCCAAGGAGATTGAGAGCGAAAACTCTAAATTCATCCGCCCCGGCCAAAACCGTCGGCGACGGGCCAAAACCCCACGCCGGGAAACATTGACCCCCCTCCGCGATCATGGTGTGATTGGCATGGCGGTATTGGCCATGGACAGTTTAACCAGGATGGCTCGCCATGCGTTTCAAGAAGCAGATGACCTGGATCCTGATCGCCGATGGCGCCCGCGCCCACATCATCGCCAATGAAGGGCCCGGCAAGGGCCTCAAGACCATCCCCGGCCAAGACTATACCGGCACCAACCTGCCGACCCGCGAGCTTGGCACCGACAAGCCGGGCCGCACCTTCGACCGTGCCGGCGTCGGGCGCCACAGCAAGGAACCCCGGGTCGACTGGCACCGTTTCGAAAAACACAAATTCGCCAAATCCATGGCCAAGGTCCTGGACAAGGCGGCGGGCCAGGGCGTCTTCGACCGTCTCATCCTGGTGGCGCCGCCCGAGATCCTGGGCGAACTCCGCAACTCCCTCGGCAAGTTGGCGTCCGACCGCGTCGTCGCCGAGCTCGCCAGGGACCTGACCAACCTCTCGATCCATAAACTGCCGGAGAACCTCTCCGTCAAGCAGTTGAGCGAAAGCCTGCGGCTTTAATTTTGCGAACCGCCTTGCTTATCGGAGCCTTGCGGATGGCCCCGGAAGCCAAGGGCGACGACGTAGATTTCCGCCGAGTCCGCCCGGCTCGCCGCCGGCTTGACGTGCTTCACCGTCTTGAACTCCCGCTTGAGGGTCGCGAGCAAGGACTGCTCGGTCCCACCCACCAGGACCTTGGCGATAAAGCTGCCGCCCGGGGCCAGGACCTCGCGGGCGAATTCAAAGGCGGCCTCGCACAAGGCCATGATGCGCAAATGGTCGGTGGCGGCGTGTCCGGTGGCCGGCGACGCCATATCGCTGAGAACCACATCCGCGCCGCCGCCGAGGGCGGCCTTGATCTCGCCCGGGGCCTCATCCGACAAGAAGTCGAGCAAGAGTATGGTGGCGCCGGGGATGGGGTCCATTTCGGTCTGATCGACGGCAACCACCCGGCCCCGGGGCTGGCCATCTGGCCCTGATCCCCCGCACAGGCGTTCCACCACGACCTGGGTCCAGCCCCCGGGCGCGGCGCCAAGATCGACCACCCGCTTGCCGGGAGCGAGAAGATGGAAACGGTCGTCGAACTCGCCAAGCTTGAACGCGGCCCGCGAGCGGTAGCCCAGCCGTCCGGCCTCGGCGACATAGGGGTCGTTGAGCTGGCGTTCCAGCCAGCGGGTGGAGGACGTCTTGCGGCCCTTCGCGGTCTTGACCCGGACACGGGGGGCGCGGTGTTGGCCGATGGAAGGCGATCCGGAGCGGGACCCTTGGCCCCGTCCACGTCCACCGCCTCGTCCCCGGCCCGCCATGGCCTCTCAGGCCACCAACGAGCCCGATCGGCTGCCCCGCATGAGATCGAGAAGAATGCCTTCGCGCAGCCCCCGGTCCGCCACCCGGAGCCGCCCCACCGGCCAGATCCGGATTATGGCTTCGAGGATGGCGCAGCCGGCGAGCACCAGATCGGCGCGCGACGGGCCGATACAGGGCACCGCCGCGCGGCCCCTCAAGTCCAAGGCGAGCAGCCTGGCATTGACGGCCCTGGCCTCCTCGAAAGCCATGAAGCAGCCGTCGACCTGGGCACGGTCATAGCTGGGCAGGCCGAGATTGATACCGGCGATGGTGGTCACCGTGCCCGAGGTGCCCAGCATCTGCACTTCGCCGCGGCCGATCTTGCCGCGGATTTTGCCGCTGTCATCGAAAGCCTCAAGGGCGGGAACGACCTTGGCGACCATGGTTTCATAAATCTCGGGCGTCAGGCGGTCGGCGCCGTAAATCTCGGACAGGTTGATGACGCCCAAGGGAAGCGACGCGCTTTCGAGGATGCGGAAGCCCGCTTCGGATCCGCCACAGTCCACCCACATCAGTTCGGTACTGCCGCCACCGATGTCGAACACCAGGGCGTGGCTGGACCCCGGCTCCAACAGTGGCATACAGCCGCCCAGGGCAAGCGCGGCCTCCTCGGCGGTGGAAATGATCTCGATTTCCAGCCCGGTCTCGGTACGCACCCGATCGAGGAATTCATCGCCATTGCTGGCCCGGCGGCAGGCCTCGGTGGCGACGCTGCGGGCGCTGGCGACCCGGCGCCGGCGCATCTTGGCGGCACAGACCTTGAGGGCATCGATGGTGCGCTCCATGGCGGCCTCGGACAGTTTGCCGTGGCGCTCGATCCCCTCGCCGAGACGGACGATGCGCGAGAACGCATCGACCACATGGAACCCTTCCTTGGCCGGCTCCGCCACCAACAGACGGCAATTGTTGGAGCCGAGATCGAGCGCGGCGCAACTGGGCCGGCGGTGGCGCTGGTATTGCGGCATCCGGTCCCGGCGGCGGTGTCCGTTGCTGGTTCTATCCTTTGGGCCCATGGCTGAGCTCTCGTCCCCGTGGAGGCGGTTTTCTCTCCTGCAATGTTACTGGAGATTTCCCCGGCAACGAAGCCCTAAGCGCAGCCACGGGGCCCGCCAAGGATTAAACATACCCCTCAGTAGCGCATGGGAATGGTGATTTCGGTGATCTCACCCTCCAGCTCGACGGCGGCCGCTTTGAAACTCGGCGGGCCAAAGAAGGCTGTTGCGCCATTGGAGAAGGCATAACCCTCAAGCGGGATGCCCAAAAACCCCTGGTCGAATTTACCGTTGCCGTTCTCATCATGGTAAACCGCAAGCGCATAGCGTCCGGCTTTGAGGCCGGTGAACACGGCAAGGGCCTCGAAGGACTGGGCCGGGACATGGATCCCGGCATAACGGCCCTTACTTTTGGGGAAAGACTCCGGCGTCGCATAGAGGGCGAAATGCACATCGCCGTCGTTGGTGCGCAATTCGCTCACCTTGACCCTGAACTCGGCCGCGGCGGCGGGGACAAAGGCCGCGAAGAACAAAGCCAGGACGGCTAAGCCGGCAAGGGCCATGGCCCTTGCCGCCAGGGCGAGGCCGCGCCGATTGTTCAACACCGGGGCCCCCGGTCGCGGCCGATGAGGCCCAGCCCCGGCAGTTTGACACCGGGCCCCTTGAAATCGATGCCGAAGACGAGGCCAAACAGGTTGATCTCCAGCCCCTCCTCCAGCGCCGCGACAATGCCGAAAAGCCCGAACCAGTTGAGCTGATAGCCGCTTCCGCTCGGCGCCGGGGCCACCACGCCATCATCGAGATAATCCTTGCCGAGCGCGTGGGGCGGCAGATGGAGCCGCAATTCGGGCACCTTGCGGGCAATGTAGGCGGTGAAGCTGTTGCTATTGGGCCCAGGCCACACCCGGTAGACCCGGGCAAAGGGATAAGTCTCGGCCGCCGCCATCACTTTCGGAATCAGGTCCTGGGCCATATCCCCGCAATATTCGGCAATGATCCAGGGGCGGCTTCCGAACCAGTAATTGTCGGCCTCCCCGGTGCTGAGGCTGAGGGCGGTACCTTCGTGCCTCAGGTGCCAGCCGATGACCTCGAGGCGGGTGTATTCGTCGGCATCGGCGGGTTTCAGGGCAATCCAGGTGTGGATGCCGAAGATGCCGCGCCAGCTGAAAGCCCGGGCGCCATAGACTTGGAGCACCGCCTCGCGGGTCGTCGCCGGATCGGGCGCCTGACCCGTGGGGTCTTGGCGCGCGTCCCGCCAGGAGGATCCGGTTTCGCTATGGCTCACGGCACTGGCCGCCAAAGGTAGCAAAAAGATGAGCGCAAAACCGGCGGCGCACCGCCGCAGCCACCGGAACCGTCCTGGATTCGACAAGGGATCAGGGGACATACCCGTGGTGAATTTCTGCCGTAGGGCCAATCGATATTCAGCCCCGAGACGTCATGGCGCAGCACCGCAGCGGTCACTTCGCCTGTTTTGCTTTCTCAATCTTATTGCATTCATGCCAGGTGGCCTGGATGAGCGTTTCGGCGGCCAGCTTGTCCGCGAACTCCGGGTTTTGGTTGAGCCAAGCTTTGTACATCCTGTCGATCTTGTTGGTGGTCATCAGGCCCACGCAGCGCTTGATCTCCAGTGCCGATGCCTTCGCCTCCAGGCTGGGGGCCTTGTCGCGGTGGGGCCCAAGGGCGTAGAGCGAAAGAACATCCATCACGCCCATGATATAGCCGCGCCGGTCCGCCTCCGAGAGCCGCTTATAGGTGTCGGCCGACGACACGAAGACCGAGATGCCCATTTCGGCGCCGTGGCTTGGCGGGTTGAAGCCAAGAAAGCCGACGATTGCCACGGCCAAGATCGATAAGAATCTGAAATTGTACATTTCCGTTCCTCTGTTCACCCGCCGCCCCCCATGACATTCAAGATCGCTCTTGTTATCGGTGGATACCTTATTTCTTCTGATCTTACCCTGTCTCTCGGCGATTTCCCATAGTGGTATGGCCTGATTTTACGCAGCCCGGCGCCCGGAACCGCAAGCATGGCGCCTAGCCCGGCGAATGTTAACCATACCCCCAGCTTCGAACCCAGCGGCCCCCGGCGGGCTCAGCGGGAGGTAATATCGATCTCCCCGGCTTCGCCGCCGAGGCTTTGGACCAGATCGATGAGCCCGGCGACGGCGGCATCGAGGCGCTTTGGGTCAACCGAACGCAACACGATGCGCAGGCCGGGTTCGCGCCGGGTAAAGGACGGGTAGCTTCCGATTTCAACATCGGGACTGCGCTCCTGCAGTTCGCCGAGCCCCGCCGCCAGCATCCCTTCCGAAAGCGTGGTGCGTACGGTCCGGGACAACAGCGGCGCCCCACCAACCAGGCGATGGGTCAGCCCCTCGAACATCACCTGCATGATGGTCGGCACCCCGGCCATGACGAAGACATTGCCGATTTGAAAGCCGGGGGCGGCGCTGACCGGATTGTCGATCAAGGTGCCGCCCTCGGGGATCAGGGTCATGCGTTGGCGCGCCTGATTGAACTCCCCCGTCGGGTAATGGCGCTCGAGACGCGCCACGGCCTCGGGATGGGGCTTCACCGGCACCCCGAAGGCCTTGGCCACGCTGGCGGAGGTGATGTCGTCATGGGTGGGGCCGATGCCGCCGGTGGTAAAGACATAGTCGAAACGGTCACGGCATTGATTGACGGCCTCGGCGATGGCGTCCTCGACGTCGGCGACGATCCGCGCTTCACGGAGACGGATGCCCAACTGGTTGAGGCGTTCGGCAAGGAACGGCAGATTGGCGTCCTTGGTGCGTCCTGACAGGACCTCGTTGCCGATGACAATGACGGCGGCGGTTATCTCGCTTTGGGAACTCTCATTCACCTCCGTCACCTCCGACCCATGAAAATCCACCGTCCCAGCACCCCAAAGCGGGCGTTAATTCATTTTAAACTATAGAACAGCACAATTG
>JAZFWG010000188.1:0-7826 GCA_036448135.1 Alphaproteobacteria bacterium | reverse complement strand
CAGGGATGGGAAAATTGATGTCGTGGGAAAAACCGAGTTGCAAATTGAGCTTATTGCCCTGAACAGCAGCGCGATATCCGACGCCGTTGATTTCAAGATTGACCGAGAAGCCCTCGGAAACGCCGGTGACCAGATTGTTGACCTGGGTCCGCGACATCCCCCACATGGCCTGGGACCGCTTGCTGTCATCCCGCGGCTTGACCCAGATCTGCTTGCCATCGAGTTCGGCCAACACCGCCTGGTTCAGGGTGACGCTCAATTGGCCGAGCTTGCCCTTGGCCGTCACCTCCTGGCCAGCGACATTGACCGTGACTCCGTCGGGCAGGGGCACGGCGCGCTTACCGATACGTGACATCAAAATCTCCCGCCGGCGAGCATGGTTAGAAGACCTGGCACAGCACCTCGCCTCCGACATTGGCCACCCGGGCCTGGTTATCCGACATCACCCCCTGCGGGGTGGAAAGCACCGCCATGCCAAGTCCGTTATAGGGCCGCGGCAGGTCCCTGATCTTGGAATAGACCCGGCAACCGGGCCGGGAAATCCTGCGGATGCTTTTAATCACCGGGTCGCCGCCATGGTATTTGAGCTCGATGCTCAATTCGTTGATGCCCGGCGAGATTTCATGGCGCGAATAATCACGGATGTAACCTTCATTTTTCAGCACCTCGAGGACATTGGCGCGGAGATTTGACGCCGGGCTCGACACATTGGTGAGTCCCCGCATCTGGGCATTGCGGATCCGCGACAGCATATCGCCCAAAGGATCACTCATGGACATTTGTCCGTTACCTCCTCTACCAGCTCGACTTGACCATGCCGGGGATATGGCCGGCGGACGCAAGATCTCGGAGCGCGATGCGCGACAGCCGGAACTTGCGATAGACTGCCCTGGGCCTGCCGGAAACGACGCAGCGGCTGCGGATGCGAACCGGCGAGGAATTGCGCGGCAATTCCGCCAATTTCAACCGGGCGGCAAACCGTTCCTCCGGCGGCAAGGACTTGTCCTTGGCCATGGCCTTCAATCGAAGCCGCCGGCCACTGTATTTCTTGACCAGCTTTATCCGCCGTTTGTTTTTCTCGATGGCACTTGTTTTCGCCATATTTGGAGACCTCCGTTCCCCGTCAACTGGTCGTGGTAAACGGCACATCGAACCCTTTGAGGAGGGCCCGGCCCTCTTCGTTGGTTCGCGCCGTGGTGACGATGGTAATGTCCATGCCGCGCACTTGGTCGACCCTGTCATAATCGATCTCTTGGAACACGATCTGCTCCTTGAGCCCCAGGGAATAATTGCCGCGGCCGTCGAAACTGTTTTCCGGCAGACCGCGGAAATCCCGCACCCGGGGCAGGGCGATGTTGACGAGGCGGTCGAGAAATTCATACATATGCTGGCGCCTGAGGGTCACCTTGCAGCCGATGGTCATGCCTTCGCGCAGCTTGAAGTTGGAGACCGATTTCTTGGCCTTGATGGCCACCGGCTTCTGACCGGTAAGCGCCATGAGTTCCCCGAGCGCGCTTCCCACCTTTTTGGAATCCTGGACGGCTTCGCCGACGCCCATGTTGACGACGATCTTTTGCAGGCGCGGCACTTGCATGGGATTGGTGTAGTTGAATTCCTCCATCAGCGCGTCACGCACCACGTCTTCGTAATGCTGGCGCAAGCGGGGAACATAATTTTCGTTGGTTTCGGTCATGGAGCTTTCCTCAAAGGTCGATGACCTCGCCGGACCGCCTGGCGACACGGACCTTGCGGTCACCCTCAAGGACCTTGTAGCCGACGCGGGTGGGCTTGTCGGTCTTGGGATCAACGAGAGAGATATTGGAGATATGAATCGGCATTTCCTTGTCGACGATGCCGGGAGACTGGCCACGGCCCGCAGCCATATGGCGCTTGGCCATGTTGACGCCCTGGACCAGGACCTTGTTGGTCTTGGGAACGACGCGCAGCACGGCGCCTTTCTTGCCCTTGTCCTTACCGGTCAGCACGATGACGTTGTCGCCCTTCCTGACCTTGAACTTGCGGGCCGGTTTCTTGCCGGTGGTTTTCGCCATGGCCATCACAGCACCTCGGGCGCGAGAGAGATGATCTTCATATAGCCGCGCGCGCGCAGCTCACGGGTGACGGGGCCGAAGATGCGGGTGCCGATGGGCGCGCCGGTTGGGTCGATCAACACCGCGGCATTGTGGTCGAAGCGGATGACGGAGCCGTCGTCGCGGCGGATCTCCTTGGCGGTGCGCACGATCACCGCGCGCTGGATCTCGCCCTTCTTGACGCGGCCGCGGGGAATGGCTTCCTTGACCGACACCACGATGACGTCGCCGACCGAGGCCGATTTGCGCTTGGACCCACCAAGGACCTTGATGCACTGCACCCGCCGCGCGCCGGAATTGTCGGCGACCTGGAGATTTGATTGCATCTGTATCATGACCGTAACCCTTCTTGGCGAAGCGCGCGTTTAAGCGTCGCCCCGCAGCACTTCCCACCGCTTTCGCTTCGATTTCGGGGGGCATTCCTGAATACGCACGCTATCGCCGACCTGGCAGAGATTGTCCGCGTCGTGGGCCATCAATTTCGTCGACCGGCGGATGAACTTCTTATAGAGCACATGCTGGACGCGGCGGTCGACTCGGACGACGACGCTCTTGTCCATGGCGGTGCTGACAACTGTTCCCTGAAGAATTCGCCTTGGCATTATCTATTCCTTAGCCGCACCAGCGGCGGTATTGCTGCCCAAAACGGTGATGATCCGGGCGATATCTCGGCGCACCGAACGCACCCGGGCGGTGTTTTCCAACTGGCCACTGGCCTTCTGGAAGCGCAGATTCAACGCCTCCTTCTTGAGTTCCATCAATTCGGTCTTGAGCTCGTCCTGGCTCTTGGCTCTGACATCCGCTGCTTTCATGACTCAGCCCTCGCCGCCGAGACGCGAGACGAAGCGCGTGTTGATCGGCAGTTTGGCGGAGGCCAGCTCGAACGCGGTCTTGGCCATTTCCGCCGACACGCCGTCGATTTCGAACATGATGCGGCCCGGCTTGACCCGGCACGCCCAGTATTCGACCGAGCCCTTGCCCTTGCCCTGGCGCACCTCGGCCGGCTTCTGGCTGACCGGGACGTCGGGAAAGACCAGGATCCATACCCGCCCGACACGTTTCATGTGACGGGTGATGGCGCGCCGCGCCGCCTCGATCTGCCGCGCCGTGATGCGGCCCGGGTCCACCGCCTTGAGGCCGTAGGCGCCGAAATTCAGCTTCGTGCCACCCTTGGCGACGCCGTGGATGCGTCCCTTATGGGCCTTGCGGTACTTGGTGCGTTTTGGCGATAGCATGACGAAGCGAATTCCCTTTCCCGCTAACGGGCGACCTGTTGTTCCATGATGCGCTTGTCCTGGGCCATGGGATCATGGGCCATGATCTCGCCCTTGAAGACCCAGACCTTGACGCCGCAGGTGCCATAGGTGGTGTGCGACGTGACTTGGCCGTAATCGACATCGGCGCGAAGGGTGTGCAACGGCACCCGGCCCTCGCGGTACCATTCCATGCGCGCGATCTCGGAACCGCCGAGACGCCCGGAACAATTGATCCGGATACCCTGGGCGCCGAGCCGCATGGCCGACTGCACGGCGCGCTTCATGGCGCGGCGGAAAGCGACGCGGCGCTGCAGTTGCTGGGCGATGTTCTCGGCCACCAGCTGGGCGTCGATCTCGGGCTTGCGGATTTCGACAATATTGAGGTGCACCTCGCCGGCGGTCATCTTGGTGATTTCCTGGCGCAGCTTTTCGATGTCGGCGCCCTTCTTGCCGATGACGACACCCGGCCGCGCGGTGTGGATGGTGATCCGCGCCTTCTTGGCCGGCCGTTCGATGACGATCTTGCCGATTCCGGCCTGGCTCAGGCGCTTTTTGAGGAATTTGCGGATCGCGAGGTCCTCGTGGAGGAGATCGGCATAGTCCTCGTCGGCATACCATCGTGAATCCCAGGTGCGGTTGATGCCCAACCGAAAGCTGACTGGATTGACCTTCTGACCCATCAGGCTGTCTCCTCGCGTTCGCGGACGATAAGAGTAATGTTGCTGAACGGTTTCTGGATGCGGCCGGTACGGCCACGGGCACGGGGGCGAAAGCGTTTCATCACCAGGGCCTTGCCGACGCTGGCTTCGGCGACGAACAACCGGTCGACATCGAGTTGATGGTTGTTCTCGGCATTGGCGATGGCGGATTGCAGGACATCCTTGACGTGACCCGCCACCCGGCGCTTGGAAAATTCAAGCTCGGCCAGGGCATCGTCCGCATTGAGGCCCCTGATCGCCTGAGCCAACAGATTGAGCTTGCGCGGGCTGGTGCGGATCATGTGCCCATGCGCCGTCGCTTCATTTTCAGCAAACCGCCGAGGCCTCGATTTCTTGCCCATGCTCAGATCCGCCTCGCCCGTTTGTCGGCGATATGGCCGTGAAAGGTTCGGGTGGGGGCGAATTCGCCCATCTTGTGGCCGATCATGTCCTCGGTCACCAGCACCGGAATGAACTTATGGCCATTGTAGACGCCGAAAGTGAGCCCCACGAACTGGGGCAGAATGGTCGAGCGCCGCGACCATATCTTGATGACGTCGCTGCGTCCCGATCCACGCGATTTCTCCGCCTTCTTGAGAAGGTGGCCTTCGACGAACGGACCTTTCCATACTGAACGTGCCACGCTTGCTCCTTCCTTACTTCTTCTTGTGCCGCCGCCGCATGATCCATGCGTCCGACGGTTTCTTCTTGCGTGTGCGGTAGCCCTTGGTGGGCACGCCCCAAGGCGTGACCGGGTGACGACCGCCCGAGGAGCGGCCTTCGCCGCCACCGTGGGGATGATCGACCGGGTTCATGGCGACACCGCGCACCACCGGCCGCCGGCCGAGCCAGCGTTTGCGGCCGGCCTTGCCGATCTTGATGTTCTTCTGGTCCGGGTTGGACACCGCGCCCACCGTGGCCATGCACTGTTCGGTCACCATGCGCACCTCGCCGGACGAGAGCCGCAGTTGCGCCCTGCCGGCGTCCTTGCCGATGAGTTGGGCATAGGTTCCCGCCGAGCGGGCGATCTGGGCTCCCTTGCCGGGTTTCATCTCGATATTGTGGATGATGGTGCCCACCGGAATGTTCTTGAGCGGCATGGCGTTGCCGGGCTGGATATCGACGCGGTCGCCGGCAATCACCTTGTCGCCGGCCGCCAAGCGCTGCGGTGCCACGATATAGGCGAGTTCGCCGTCCTGGTAACGGATCAGGGCGATGAAGGCGGTGCGGTTGGGATCGTATTCGATCCGCTCCACCGTCGCCTCCACGTCACGCTTGGTGCGCTTGAAATCGATCAAGCGATAGCGCCGTTTGTGGCCACCGCCATGGTGGCGCACGGTAATGCGCCCGTGGTTGTTGCGCCCGCCGGTACCGATCAGGCCCTCGGTCAGTTTCTTGACCGGCTTGCCCTTCCACAGGCCCGAACGGTCGACCGTGACCAGCTGGCGTTGTGACGGCGTCGTCGGTTTGTAGGTTCTCAGTGCCATGTGTCGCTCAGATCCTAGACGTGACGTCGATCATCTCACCCTCGACCAGGGTGACGATGGCCTTTTTGAAATCGGCGCGCTTGCCCTTGCGGCCGCGAAAACGCTTGGTCTTGCCCCGTTGGCGCATGGTATTCACCGCCTTGACCTTGACCTTGAACAGGATTTCCACCGCGGATTTGATCTCCGGCTTGGTGGCGGCGACCGGCACCCGGAAGGCGACTTGGTTGTGTTCCGAGGCCCGGGTGGTCTTTTCCGTGATCAGCGGAGCCAGGATGATGTCGAACGGTTTGCCCTGGCCGAGCTGGACTTTCTTGGCGTGCGATCCTCTCATTTCAACCGCGCCTCCAACTGCTCGACCGCATCCTTGGTGATCACCAAGGTGTCGCGCCGCAAAATGTCGTAGACATTGGCGCCCTGGCTGGGCAGGACATCGACATGGGGCAGATTGCCGGCGGCGCGGCGAAATTGGGGGTCGGGTTCGGCGCCAGCGATGATCAGCACCGACGACCATCCCAGCTTGCCGAAACACTCGGCCAGCCCCTTGGTCTTAGCATCCTTGAACTCGGCGGCATCCACCACCACCAGCTTGCCGTCGGCCTGTTTGCTGGAAAGCGCCGATTTGAGCGCCAGCTTGCGGACCTTCTTGGGCAGTTTGAAGGCATGGGACCGCACCACCGGCCCG
Source organism: Alphaproteobacteria bacterium (assembly GCA_036448135.1). Lineage (GTDB taxonomy): Bacteria > Pseudomonadota > Alphaproteobacteria > SMXQ01 > SMXQ01 > JAZFWG01. The sequence continues at coordinate 1,613 of JAZFWG010000188.1, read as the reverse complement.
AATGTCGTGGCGCCGCCGCGGAACTGGGAGATGCGGGTCGAGCCGATGCGGGCCCGGCCCGTGCCCTTTTGACGGTAGGGCTTGGCCGTGGTGCCGCGAATGTCGCTGATGCCCTTGGTCTTGTGGGTGCCGGCGCGGCGCTTGGCGAGCTGCCAGTTGACCATGCGGCTCAGGATGTCGGTGCGCACGGGCACGCCGAAGACGCCATCGTCGAGATCGACGGAACCCTTGTCCTTGTTGTTGAGATCGATGACTTTGCACTTCATCGGCATCAATCCTTGTCGTCCGGCGCGGTTTCGGCCGCGCCGGCATCATCACTTTTGGCGTCTTCGCCTTTGGCGTTATCGTCTTTGGCGTCGCTGTCCTCTGAAGCCCCGGCTTCAGGCGCGACTTCGGCCTCTGGGGCCTCTGGGACATCTGCCGCCGCCTCGGCATCCGCCGCCTTGCCGCGGATCCCCGCCGGGAACGGCGCCGCCTCGGGCACCGGCTTCTTCACCGCGTCCGATATCATAACGAAGGAGCCCTTGGAGCCGGGCACCGAACCCCTGATCAGGATCAAGCCGCGGTCATCGTCGGTGGAGATAATTTCCAGGTTCTGGGTGGTGACCCGGCTGTCGCCCATGTGCCCGGCCATCTTCTTGCCCTTGAACACCCTGCCCGGGTCCTGGCTGTTGCCGGTGGAGCCATGGGAGCGATGGGAGATCGAAACCCCATGGGACGCCTCGAGCCCTGCGAACCCATGACGCTTCATGGCACCGGCGAAGCCCTTGCCGATGGTGATGCCGGCCACATCCACCTGCTGGCCGTCGATGAAATGGCCCGGGACGAGTTCGGTCCCGACCTCGATCATGGCGTCGTCGCTGACGCGAAATTCCGCCAGTTTCACCTTGGGCGCGACCTTGGCCTTGGCGTAATGGCCGCGCATGGGCTTGCCGGCATTCTTGGCCTTGGCCTCGCCGACACCGAGCTGAATAGCGGTATAGCCATCCCGGTCCTGGGTCCGGACCGAGACCACCTGGCAGTTGTCGACCTTGAGCACGGTCACCGGCACCTGCTTACCATCGTCGGTGAAGACGCTGCTCATGCCCAACTTCTGTGCGATCAATCCGGTTCTCATGCCTAAAGTCCTCGGCCCACCCTAGAGCTTGATCTCGACGTCGACGCCGGCGGCGAGATCGAGCTTCATCAGCGCATCCACGGTCTGCGGCGTCGGATCGAGGATATCGAGGAGCCGCTTGTGGGTCCTGATCTCGAACTGTTCGCGCGACTTCTTGTCGATGTGCGGCGACCGCAACACGGTGTATTTGTCGATCTTGGTCGGCAACGGTATGGGGCCGCGGACCTGGGCCCCGGTGCGCTTGGCGGTGCTGACGATCTCGCTGGTCGACTGATCCAACAGCCGGTGATCGTAGGCTTTGAGTCGGATGCGTATGTTTTGGCTATCCATTGTCTGCTCTTTTCTCCGCCCTCAGTTTCCGTCGCCTGGCTATTCGATGATCTTGGCGACGACGCCGGCGCCGACGGTGCGGCCGCCCTCGCGGATGGCGAAGCGCAGGCCCTCATCCATGGCGATCGGCACGATCAGCGCCACCTTGATCGACGCGTTGTCACCC
>JAZFWG010000187.1:0-37966 GCA_036448135.1 Alphaproteobacteria bacterium | reverse complement strand
CCGGGTCAATCCTGGCAAACCAGCGCCATAACCCTTTATGGGTTCACACCCTGGGTTGCGGCATCCGGACCGATAGCGTTGTAGGGAATCAGGAGACAACCGCGCTGCTCCTTCCCTACGCCGGCACGACCCGGATCAGGTTCAAGGGTTTCCACCTTCGCCCGGCTCTGTTTAGATTGGCAGCGCCGGACATGGGTCTCAGCTCGTCTCAGAGCTCCCCTAGGAACGGATCGATGGTGGGCGAAGTGGAGACAAAGGTCAAGGACAACCTAGAATCAACGCGCTAAGGAATTTGGTCTTTGAGTCTCCATGCGCGCGGATTTAAGGTAGCAGATATGCGTAGCCGGATTTTCACAGTCATCGCGGTTTGTTGGGGGGCGGTCTCATGGGGGATGTTGACCGCCACCCCGGCCTATGCCGATTGCACCGATGCCGCGTCCCCCGGGGTTGATTGGCGGCGTTGTTACAAGGATGGCCGCAATTTCAGCAATCGCGACCTGTCCGGCGCCAAGCTGCGCGACACCTCCTTTGCCCGCGCCAAGCTCGAAGCCACCAATTTTTCCAAGGTCGATGGCTACCGGGCCAAGTTCTATACCGCCAAGATGGCCAAGGCGAAGTTCGATGGCGCCCGCCTCGCCGAGGCGGATTTCTCCAAGGCGGATCTCTCCGGCGCGTCCTTCAAGGGCACGGATTTGCGGCGAACCAGGTTCTATGGCGCTAATCTCAGGGGCGCCGACTTCACCGGCGCCAAGATGCGCGGTGCAGATTTCTTCAATGCTGATCTTTCTGGCGCCAGCTGGACCAACGGCAAGACGGTTTGTGCCGAAGGCTCGATCGGCCAGTGCAATTGACCGCGGCAAGTGATCCGGGCGGGGGATCCGGGGGGCGCTGCTAATGCAGGAGGGTTCCAAGCCCGGAGTTCATCTGCGGCGCGTTGTCAACAGGCTGCGCCGGGTTTTCCTCAATGACCAACTTGTCCTGTTTGTTCTCGCCATCATCGTTGGCGCCATCAGCGGCTATGGCGCCATCGCTTTCCGCCTGCTTATCGATCTGATCCAGTCGCTTTCCCTGGGCGCCACGCCGGGGCATATCTCAGAAGCTGCCGCCGGGTTGCCGGCGTGGCACCTGGTGTTGGTATTGACCCTGGGCGGGCTTTTGATCGGCCTGTTCGTCCACTTTTTGATGCCGGGCCGGCGCTGCCACGGTGTCGCCGACGTCATCGAAGCCTCAGCGCTGCGCGGCGGCCGCATGTCGTTCCGCGCCGGCATCGGCGCCGCGCTGGCCAGCGCCGCCTCCATCGGTGTCGGGGCCTCGGTGGGCCGGGAGGGCCCGGTGGTGCATCTTGGCGCCGCCCTGTCGTCCTCGATGGCGCGCAGGCTGCATCTCAGCCGTTCCTTGACCCTGACGCTGTTGGGCTGTGGCGTGGCCTCGGCCATCGCCGCCTCGTTCAACGCCCCCATCGCCGGGGTGATCTTCGCCCTCGAGGTCGTGGTCGGCCATTACGCGCTCAGTTCTTTCGCCCCCATCGTCATCGCCTCGGTCATCGGCACCATGATCTCGCGCATCCATTACGGCGATTTCCCCGCTTTCATCGTTCCCGAGCGCGCCATTGTTTCGTTCCTCGAGCTCCCCGCCTTCGCCCTTCTCGGCATCGTCAGCGCCGCCGTGGCCATCGCCTTTATCTACGCCGTCCTGATGATCAACGACCGCATGGAGAAGCTGCCTATTCCGGGATGGTGCAGGCCCATGATCGGCGGGCTGTTGATGGGGCTGATCGCGCTCTATTTTCCCAGGTGCTGGGCGTCGGCTACGGCGTCACCGATGACGCCCTCAAGGAGCTTCTCAGCCTGGAGATGCTGTTGGAGATGCTGTTGGCGATTCTGATGGTCAAGATCGTTGCGACGGCGATCTGCCTGGGCAGCGGCTTCGGCGGTGGGGTATTCAGCCCGTCGCTGGTCATCGGCGCCATGTTGGGCGGCGCCTTCGGCATCATCGCCACCGGCGTCTTCCCCGATCTGTCTTCAGGCCAAGGCGCCTACACCATCGTCGGCATGGGGGCGGTGGCGGCGGCGGTGCTCGGCGCGCCGATCTCGACCATCCTCGTCATCTTCGAACTCACGTCCGATTTTCCCCTCACCATCGCCGTCATGGTCGGGGTGGTGTTCGCCTCGATGATCACCCAGCAGACCGCGGGTAAATCCTTCTTCACCATGCAGCTTGCCCGCCGGGGGCTCAGTCTCAAGGGCGGACGCGAGATCTCGTTGCTGCAATCGCTTGAAGTCCGCAAGGTCATGACCCGGGTATTTCTCAGCGTGCCCTCAGCCACGGGGATTGCGCGGATCCGCAAACTGCTTCCCACCGTCCCATATGGCGAGCTGTTCGTCATCTCCGGCGTCAAGGGCGAGGCCAACCAGTTGGTCGGCACCATCACCCTCGCCGATCTTTCCGGTGAAGCGTTCGACACCTCCAGGGACAATGTCTTGAATGCCGGCGACATTGCGCGCTTGCATCCGCCGGTCCTGGAGGCGGGCGACAATCTCGACAAGGCCATGAAGCTGATGGACACGGTTCAGGAAGACCAGGTGGCGGTGGTCGAAAACACCGAAAACATGAAGCTGGTCGGCATCGTGCGCGAACGCGATGTCATGCGCGCCTACAACCGCGCCCTCGCCGCCGAGCGCGCCGAAGAACATGGTGAGGGCTGATTAAAACCAGCTGTCCTCAATAGGTCGGGCGCAAGTTGAGGAATTTATAGCGGTCGCTGGAATGGACGATGAAATCGCGGATCTCTGCGCCTTGCAGGACCTTGACCGGGACATCGACACCCGCATCTCCCAGGGCCCAGACCTTACGGAAAAGATCGACCATGCTTGTCACCGGTTTGCCGGCGATGGCGAGGACGATATCGCCGGGCTTGATCCCCGCCGCGCTGGCCGGCCCATGGGCGGGGGTGCGGGTGACGAACAGGCGGCCACGGACTTCCTCGGTGCGCATGCCGAGCCAGGGCTTCGACTTGGCCGATGAACGGCCCGTGGCCACCAGATCCTTGAGGATCGGCTTCAACAGATTGATCGGCACGAACATGTTGCCTGGCACCGCCTGGTCCTTGACCGCGTCGCCGACGGCAAGCGATCCCACCCCCACCAGCTTGCCATCGGTGTCGATCAGCGCCGCGCCACCCCAGTTGAAATGGGGCGGGGCGGTGAAGATGGCCCGTTCCAGGAGATATTCCCAGGACCCGGCGAAGGGCCGCCGCGACACCACCACCGCCGGGAGCGCCGATTTGGCGCCGCCATGGCTCGCGACCATGACCACCTGCTTTTCCTTCAGCCGCGCCGAATCGCCGAGTTTCAAGGGATCGAGATCAAGGCCGCGAAGAACGCGGATCAGGCCGAACCCGGATCGATGATCGTAGGCGACGAATTCGGCGCCAAAGTGGCGGCCGCCATGGTCGGTCACATCGATGGTCGCGGCCTCTAGGATGATATAGCCGATGGTGAGGATCAGGCCGTTGGCCCCGATCACCACGCCGCTGCCTTCGCGCTCGGTGCCAAGGTTTCGTGATGTCCGCGCCGTGTCCGGCACCCGTGATCTCACCTTGACGATGGTCCGCAAGATGCGCTCGACGGTGACTTTGCCCGCCTGGCTTTCGCTGCCCGGCTCCGCCGCCAAGGCCAGGGCGGGCACCATACCAGCCCCGCCCGCCATCATCAGACCGATGGCAAGCAATGCCCATGATGCACCGGACCGCATGCGGTGATGCGCCTGGTGCCTGGGCCGGCTTGGGCCGTTGGATGTAAAGCTCATGGAACCTCCCACACAATTCACAGCGGGGGATTGACCTCACATTGAAACTACACCAACTTCCCCCCGCGGGTAAATCTCCGCGTCATGTTTGCGGGACGCCGGTGGTTGTGAAACCGCGCCACTTGTCGTATCCGTAGTTCCCGTTCGTTCTCGGTATTCGGTGAAGATGTCAGACCCCTTCGATCTCGGCCAATCCGGCGCGGGGCAGGATCGTGCCAGTGACGGCCGCGCGGCGTTTGCGGCTGACGCGCCCTATCTTGACGCCCTCAATGATGAGCAGCGCCTTGCGGTGGTTGCCCTCGAGGGCCCGGTGCTGGTGCTGGCCGGGGCTGGAACCGGCAAGACCCGGGTCCTGATCACCCGCCTTGCCCATATCCTGGCGCTGGGGCGCGCCTTTCCCGGCCAGATCCTGGCCGTCACCTTCACCAACAAGGCGGCGCGGGAGATGTTCGACCGGGTCGGCGATCTGATTGGCGGCAGCGCCGATGGCTTGTGGCTCGGCACCTTCCATGCCATCTGTTCGCGCATCCTGCGCCGCCATGGCGAGCGCATCGGCCTCGATCCCGGCTTCACCATCCTCGATAGCGATGATCAGCTCCGCACCCTGAAGCAGGTCATGGCCGAAGCCAATATCGATGAGAAACGCTGGCCGGCCCGGGGCCTGTTGGCGGTGATCCAGCGTTGGAAGGATCAGGGGCTCGGGCCCGACAAGGTGCCGGCCGGGCGTGACGCCGAATATCTCCAGGGCCGTGCCGTCGAGCTCTACCGGGCCTATCAGGCCCGCCTCAAAGCCGTCAGCGCAGTCGATTTCGGCGATCTCCTGCTCCATTGCCTGACCCTGTTCTTAGCCCATGAGGACGTGCTCGCCGATTTTCAGCGGCGCTGGCGCTATATCCTGGTGGACGAATACCAGGACGCCAATGTGGCCCAGTATCTGTGGCTGCGCCTGTTGGCCCAGGGCGGCGGCAATCTGTGCTGCGTCGGCGACGACGATCAATCGATCTATGGCTGGCGCGGCGCCGAAGTCGGCAACATCCTGCGTTTCGAAAAAGACTTTCCCGGCGCCCAGGTGGTGCGGCTCGAGCGCAACTACCGCTCCACCGGCCATATCCTCGGTGCCGCCTCGGGCCTGATCGCCAACAATGAAGGGCGCTTCGGCAAAACCCTGTGGACCGAGGCCGAGGCCGGCGCCCGGGTCAAGCTGCGCGGCATCTGGGATGGCGAGGAAGAGGCCAGGCTGATCGCCGAGGAGATCGAGGCCCTGCATGCCCACAAACACAACCTGAATGAGATCGCCATTCTGGTGCGGGCCGGCGCCCAAACCCGCGAGTTCGAGGAACGCTTCGTCAGCGTGGCTATCCCCTACCGGGTGGTGGGCGGCCTGCGTTTCTACGAACGCCAGGAGATCCGCGATGCGGTGGCCTATCTTCGCGTCATCAACCAGCCCGGCGATGACCTTGCCTTCGAGCGCATCATCAATCTGCCGCGCCGCGGCATCGGCGCCACCAGCCTTCGGGTGATGCATCAACTCGCCCGGGCCAGGGGCATCCCGCTTGCCACGGCGGCGGAGCAGCTGGTGGACAGCGACGAATTGTCGTCGCCGGCGCGAAACGGCCTGAAAGGCCTCCTCGGCCTGTTTGCGGCATGGCGCGCCCTGGCCGAAGCGGCGCCGCCGGCGGAAATCGTCGAGGCCGTCCTCGATCAGTCCGGCTACCTCCGGATGTGGCGCAACGGCAAATCCGCCGACGCCCCGGGCCGGGTCGAGAATCTCAACGAGTTCGTCACGGCGCTGGCCGAGTTCGACAGCCTGGGCGAATTTCTCGACCATGTCAGCCTGGTGATGGAGCACGACCAGTCCACAGAAAGCGAAGCCGTCAGCCTGATGACACTGCATGCCGCCAAGGGGCTGGAATTCGACATCGTGTTCCTGCCCGGCTGGGAAGAGGGATTGTTCCCCCATCAGCGCGCCTTGGACGAAAATGGCCACAAGGGCCTGGAGGAAGAGCGCCGGCTCGCCTATGTCGGCATGACCCGGGGGCGCAAACAGGTCCATATCAGCTATGCCGCCAACCGGCGGCTGTTCAATCAGTGGCAGAGCGCCATCCCGTCCCGCTTCGTAGACGAACTGCCCGATGAACATGTCGAGCGCCACACCAGTCTCGGCCTCTATGGCGGCGCTGGGGCTGCCGGCTTCCAGAGGACCGCGAGGGCGAAGGTAAGGCGCGCCAAGCGTCCCGGTGATGCCGCCAAGCCGGCCGAGGGCGTCGAGCAAGCAAGCACCATCCAGGTCGGCGACCGGGTGTTCCACCAGAAATTCGGCTACGGCAAGGTCACCGACATCGACGTCGACAAATTGGAGATCGCGTTCGACAAGGCCGGCTCCAAGAAGGTGATGGACAGCTTTGTCGAGCCCGCCTGATTTGGACGCCCCCTGGCTTCAAGTGAAATCGCACTTCAAGTGAAACCTGATACGCCAAAGCTATGGCAAATCTCGCTGGTGGTGCCGGCGCCGGCGGCGCCACTGTTCGAGGACAGCCTCGCCGGATTTGCCGAGGCGGTGAGCCGCTTTGAAGTTGGCAAAGGCGCCTGGCGCCTTCAGGCCCTTTTCCGGCAACGGCCGGATATGGCCTTGGTGGACCGGGCCCTGGCGGCGGCGGCATCGGCCAGTGGCATCGAAGCCCCCGCCGTGGTCGAAGAGACATTGGCGGAGCGGGATTGGCTGGCGCTCAACCGCGCGCAATTCCCACCGGTCCAAGCCGGGCGTTTCTTCATCGCGCGCAGCCATGATGGCGGCAGTGGGCGTGGTGGTGGGGGGCGCAGCGGTGGCGTCCGTTTCACCCTCGATGCCGGCCCGGCGTTCGGCTCCGGCACCCACGAATCCACCCGGGGGTGCCTTTTGGCTATCGACCGCTTGGCGCGGCGGCGGCGCTTTCACAACGGGCTCGACCTCGGTTGCGGTTCGGGAATTCTGTCCTTGGCCATGGCGGCGGCCTTAAGGATCCCGGTGGTGGCCGCCGATATCGATGATTGGGCGGTGCGCACCACGGCCGCCAATGTCCGCGCCAACGGTCTCGCGCCTTGGGTCCGGGTTCACAAAAGCAACGGCTTCGCCGCCTTGGGACTTCGCCGCCCGGCGCCCTATGACCTGATTGCGGCGAATATCCTGGCCCGGCCCTTGATCGCCATGGCGCCCGCCATCGCCCGTCATCTGGCGCGGCCAGGCACTGTCATCCTATCGGGGTTGCTGAGGACCCAGGAAGCCGCCCTTGTCGCCGCCTACCGGTTGCAGGGATTGAGGCTCGCCGAACGCATCCGCATTGACGGCTGGTCGACCCTGATTTTCGCACGCGGCGGGCGTTGAAGCCGGAGGGCGGATACAACAACGGCGCTCCGGGGCGAGCGCCGTGTTGTTTTTGCCGCGGTGCGGCGCGATGCGCCGGAAAGCTATTTAGGCGGCGAGCTCGCGGTCGTCGTAGGCGGCTTCCAGGTCGAACTCACCTTGCAACGGAGCGTCCTTGCGGGGGACATAGCCCATCTTGGCGGCGACATAGGCCGGAATTCCTGTGCGGGAGATGCCCACTTGCTCGAGGGCCTGATCATCCATTTTCTCCAGGCTTTCATAAAGCGCCCGGCTGGCCAGGCCCTGTTCCACCAACTGGGGCAGGGTGTTGCTGAAGAAGGTCAAGACATCGGTGACGAGCTTGGCGCCGCCCGCATAGGGCAGCTGGCCAAGGGGGGAAGTGCTGAGATCATTACGAACCATGTGGGTCTCCTTTTCGGTACGCGTGTGTTTGCCTATTTGGCTTCCTGCGCCGATCGGCGCGGTGGGGCCAAAGAGGGCGTTTTAGCCGAGGCTTGCGGTGGGGGCTCGGTGCCAAAATGGCAGGGAAATGGAAAAATCTTCCCCTACTTATGCCGCCATTCACGCCGATTCTATGGCCTGTTATATAGATAGGATCCCCGGCAACCGGGACAATTTCGATTCCCACTGGTCAGCCTTGCAGCCGGTGCATGGCTGACCGATCCGCGCCCCGGCCTTGGCGGGGGAGGCGCTATTTTGGCCCTGATTTTGGCCCTTGCCTCATGTGGGCCGCGCGCCTATTGATGGCCAGAGCCAAGCGAGAAAAAAGGAATCCGCGATGTCCGTCGGCAGCGACAATTCGTCCTATCGGGGCGACAAGGCACTTGGCGGTTTGCTCAAGGGCGCGGGCGCGCGCCTGGCGCTTCCGGGGCTTAAGATCGCCGCCCTGCGCGAGCTTATCGCCGGTGTGCTGGCGGCCCCGCCAGGGGGCGATCCCGAAGCGTGGTTGGACCTGGTGGCCCAGGACCCGGGAGCGGACCTCAAAGGACAGCTTCTGGCCTTGAAGGCGGAGATGGCGACGGCGTGGCCGGCCCCTGACCGGCCCTCGCCGGAGGTCTTGTCGGAGCGATTGGGTGCTTTGCGCAAGGCGCTCGAGCGGCAGAAGCTCGACGGCTTTTTGGTCCCCCGCCGCGACGAGCACAATGGCGAATACGTCCCCCTATACGCCCAGCGGCTGACCTGGATTACCGGCTTCACCGGCACCGCGGGCTTCGCGGTGATCCTCAACGAGACTGCCGCCTTGTTCGTCGACGGGCGCTACCAGTTGCAGGCCAAGGGCCAGATCGATGCGGCCAATTTTGCCATCCATCACGTCACCACCAGCCCGGCGGCGCAGTGGATCGGCGCCAATCTGGGCCGGGGCCAAAGGCTGGGCTATGACCCCTGGTTGCACACCTTGCGCGAGGTGGAAATGTTCTCCGAGGCCTGTGACAAGGCGGGGGCGGAACTGGTGCCATGTTCCGCCAATCCGGTCGACGGCATCTGGAAGGCGCGCGCGCCGGCGCCGATCTCTCCGGTGCGGATGCTGGATGACCGCTTTAGCGGCGAGACATCGGCGGAAAAGCGGACCCGGCTGGCGGGGCAGATGGCGGCCGACGGCATCGATGCGGCGGCGCTGACGCTCGCCGATTCCATCGCCTGGCTTCTCAATATTCGCGGTGGCGACACGGCCTATACGCCGCTGGTGCTGGCCTTCGCCGTGTTCAACCGCGACGGTAAGGTCCAGCTGTTCACCGATGAGCGCAAACTGACGCCCCGGGTTCGCGCCGCCATCGGCAACGATGTCTCGGTGGTGGCGTTGGATGATTTCGCGGCGGCGCTGGACCGGCTCGGCGCCAAGGGGCGCACGGTCCTGGCCGATCCGGCGACGGCCCCGGCCTGGGTGTTCCAGCGGCTCGATGCCGCCGGCGCCAAGATCCGCAAGGGCGCCGATCCCTGTGTCATGCCCAAGGCATGTAAGAACCCGGTGGAGCTCGACGGCATCCGCCGCGCCCATCTCCGCGACGGCGCGGCGCTGACGCGGTATCTCGCCTGGATCGCCGCCACGGCGCCCAAGGGGGGGCTCACCGAGATGGCGGCGGCGGTCCGGCTCGAGGAATTTCGCCGCCAGGGCGAGCATTACCGCGGCCTCAGCTTTCCCACCATTTCCGGCTCCGGCGCCAACGGCGCCATCGTCCACTACCAGGTCAATGAGGACACCAACCGCGAGATCGAACCGGGCGATATCTATCTGGTGGATTCCGGGGTCCAGTATCTTGACGGCACCACCGACGTCACCCGCACCGTGTTTATAGGCGATGGGTTCATCGGCGATGGCGCCGCCTTAAAGCCCAGCGATGAGCAGCGCGAGAATTTCACCCGGGTGCTCAAGGGTCATATTACGCTGGCCAGCACATGCTTTCCCAAGGGCACCTCGGGATCGCAGCTGGATGCGCTGGCGCGCCTGGCGCTGTGGCGGGTCGGGCTCGATTACGACCACGGCACCGGCCATGGCGTCGGCGCCTATCTCAACGTCCATGAAGGGCCCCAGCGCATTTCCAAGATCGCCAATTCGGTTGCCCTCGAGGTGGGCATGGTGGTCTCCAACGAGCCTGGCTACTACAAGGCCGGGGCCTATGGCATCCGCATCGAAAACCTGGTCACGGTGCGCCAAAGCGACACCACCAGCGCCGATGGCCGCAAAATGTACGAATTCGAGACCCTGACCCAGGCCCCCATCGACCTCGCCCTGGTGGAACCGGGTCTGATGACCGGGGCCGAGATCGACTGGCTCAACGCCTATCATGCCCAGGTGCGCGAACGGCTGACACCGCTGGTCGATGATATGACTGCCGCGTGGCTCATCGCCGCGACGCGTCCGCTGGAAAAGCCTTGAGGGCGCCGGTCACCGTCCGGCGATGTCGAGCCACTCATCCTCGCTGAGGATGGTGACGCACAGATCCCGGGCCTTGTTGGCCTTGTTCCCGGCGTCGCCGCCGATGACCACGAAATCGGTCTTCTTCGACACCGAGCCCGCGACCTTGGCGCCCAGGCTTTCGGCCCGGGCCTTGGCCTCGCCCCTTGCCATGGATTTGAGCGTGCCGGTGAACACCAGGGTCTTGCCGGCGATGGGCGAGCCCGTGGTCTCCGGGGCCTCGAAGTCGATGACCACGAGGTCCCGGGCCAGGGCGTCCAGCACATCGGTATTGTGGGGCTCATTGAAGAAGGCGGCGAGGTCGTCGGCCATGCTGGGGCCGATGCCGTCGATATTGACCAGATCGTCGCGGGCCTCAATGCCCGCGCCGTCTCCCTTGGCGATGTCCGCCATGGTGGCGCGCCAGGCATCAAAGCTGACATATTGCCGGGCCAGCAGCCTCGCCGTGGCCTGGCCGACCTGGCGGATGCCGAGGGCGTAGATCAAACGCTCCAGGGTGATGCGCCGGCGCTCCGCGATGGCCTTGAACAGATTGTCCACCGACTGGGAGCCCCAACCCTCACGGGTCTCGATGTCGTCCCGGCGTTCGGCCAGGTGGAAGATATCGGCGGGGGTGCGGATCAGCCCGTCGCGCCAGAACGCCTCGATATGCTTGGCGCCGAAGCCCTCGATGTCGAAGGCGTTGCGGGAGACGAAGTGCCGGAGCCGCTCGACGATCTGGGCCGCACAGATCAGCCCGCCGGTGCAGCGCCGCGCCGCCTCGTCCTCCTCGCGCACCGCGTGGCTGCCGCACACCGGGCAGGTGCCGGGCATGACATAGGGCGTACTGCCTTTGGGCCGCTTCGTGGTGATCACCGAGACCACCTGGGGGATGACGTCGCCGGCGCGTTGCACCACCACCCGGTCGCCGACACGGATGTCCTTGCGTTTGATCTCGTCCTCGTTGTGGAGGGTTGCGCGGGATACCACGACGCCGCCGACGGTGATGGGCTCGAGCTCGGCCACCGGCGTCAGGGTGCCGGTGCGTCCGACCTGGATAGAGATGCGGTTGAGGATGGTTTCGGCCTGTTCGGCGGGGAATTTGTGGGCGATGGCCCAGCGCGGCGCGCGGCTGACCATGCCGAGCCGGTCCTGCCAATCGAAGCGGTTGACCTTGTAGACGACGCCGTCGATCTCGTAGTCGAGGGTGGCGCGCTGGGCGAAGATTTCCTGGTGAAACGCCAATGCCTGGCCGGGGCTGGCGCAGAGCCGCGCCAAGGGGTTGACGGCGAAGCCCCAGCCCTTGAGCCGTTCCAGGAACCGCCAATGGCTGTCGCCGAAATCGCCTGCAATTTCCCCCGCGGCATAGGCGAAGAAATGCAAGGGGCGCTGGGCGGTGATCGAACTGTCGAGTTGGCGCAGGCTGCCGGCGGCGGCGTTGCGGGGATTGGCGAACAGCTTGTCGCCCGCCGCCTCCTGGCGTTGGTTGAGGGCGGCGAAATCCCGCCGGGCCATGAACACCTCGCCGCGGATCTCGGCGATGTCGGGGGCGGGGGCGGCCAGGGTCTCGGGCAGATCGCGGATGGTGCGCAGATTGGCGGTGATGTCCTCGCCGACGCTGCCGTCGCCACGGGTCGCGGCCTGGACCAGGCGACCCTGTTCATAGCGCGCCGACACCGAAAGCCCGTCGATCTTGGGCTCGCCGACGATATCGATGGCGTCGTCGTCGGCGAGGTTGAGAAAGCGCCGCACCCGGGCGAAGAAATTGTGGACGTCGTCCTCGTCGAAGGCATTGTCGAGGGACAGCATCGGCTTGGCGTGGGTGACCTTGGCGAAGCCGGTGGCGGGCGCGGCGCCGATGCGAAAGCTCGGGCTGTCGGGGCGCACCAAGTCGGCAAAGCGGGCCTCGATAGCGCCATTGCGGCTTCTCAGCGCATCATATTCGGTGTCGGAAATCACCGGCTGGTCGGCAATATAGTAATGCCGGTCGTGCTCGGCGATTTCGGTGGCGAGGCGTTCAAGCTCGCCCATGGCCTGTTCGCGGCTTAATTCCTCGACCGGGGTTGTCCGTGGCTCCTCGGTCATCGCCCCGGCGTCAATCGCTCAGGCCCAGCAGGCGGCTGGCGGCGGCGCGGGCCTCGCCGGTGACCTTGGCGCCGGCCAGCATGCGGGCGATTTCCTCGCGCCGGCCGTTGGCGTTCAACTCGTCGATCACGGTCACCATGGTGGCGCCGTCCTCGCGCTTGAGCACCCGCCAGTGGTGGGCGCCACGCGCCGCGACCTGGGGCGAATGGGTGATCACCAACACCTGTAAATCGGAGCCCAGAAGCGCCAGGCGGTCGCCCACCGCCGCCGCCACGGCACCGCTGATGCCGGAATCGACCTCGTCGAAAATCAGGGTCGGAACCGTGCGCACGCGGGCGAGGACGACCCGGAGCGCCAGCATGAACCGGGCCGCTTCGCCGCCCGAGGCGATGCGCGCCAGCGGTCCCGGCGGCGATCCCGGCACGGTGGAAATCTCGAAGCTGGCCTTTTCGGTGCCGCGGGGACCCCAATCGGCCTCATCGAGGGGCTCAAGGCGGGTGTGAAACACCGCGTGTTTGAGCTTGAGGTGACGGATCTCCCCGGCGATCGCCTTATCCAGGGCACTGGCGGCGCGTTTTCGTGCCGGGGTCAGTTGCTCGGCCGCTGCCACATAGGCGCCCCGCGCCGACGTTGTTTCCCGGGCCAGGCGTTCGAGGTCCTGGCCCGAATTGTCGAGGCTCTGGACTTGCCGAGCTATACGCCGGCGCAGCTCCGCCAGGCCGTCGACCTCGATGTGGTGTTTGCGGGCCAGCGCCTTCAAGGCGAACAATCGTTCTTCGGCGGCGTCGAGCCGGCCCGGGTCGGCCTCGAGGGACTCCATCACCGCGCGCAATTGCTGGGTCGCCTCGGTGAGTTCGGCTGCGGCGGCATCCAAGGCGCGGCGCGCGCCGTCGAGGCGGCCGCCGGCGATCTCGCTCTCGCGGTCGAGCCTGTGGCGCGCGGCGTTGAGCACATCATCGATGCCGCGCTCGGCGGTGATGTCGCCATGGACGTCTCCCAGCGCCTCGGCGAGGCGGGCGCCGTTGCGCAAGAATGCGCGTTCCTCGGCCAGTGCGCGCTCTTCCCCGGGGGCGGGATCGAGGGCGTCGAGCTCTTCGAGGGCATGGCGCAGATGGTCTTCGTCGTGCCGCGCTTTTTCCTGCGCCGCCGCCGCCGCCTGTTCGGCCTTGGCGGCCTTGCGCCAGGCCTCGAAGCATTCGCCGACCTTGGCGATTGGCTTGTCCAGCTTGCCATAGGAATCCAACAGGTCGCGATGGCACGCCGGGTTGAGGATACCCCGGTTTTCCGCCTGGCCCTGTATCTCCACCAGGGGTTCACCGAGCTCCCTGAGCAACGCGGCGCTGACCGGGACATCATTGACGAAAGCCCGCGACTTGCCATCGGCGGCAAGCGTGCGCCGCAAGATCAAAGGATCATCGCCACCGCTCCCGCCGTCGAATCCACGGTCCTCCAATAGGGCCCGAACCGGATGGTCGGAGGCGATGTCGAATTCGGCGCTGACCGTCGCCTGGGCGGCGCCGTGGCGGACCAGCCGGGCATCGGCGCGGACGCCAAGGGCAAGCCCCAGGGCGCCCAGTAGGATCGACTTGCCGGCCCCGGACTCCCCGGTCAGCACGCCGAGGCCGTTATGAAAGGCAAGTTCGAGATGATCTGCGAGAACGATATCCTGAATCGAGAGGCGGCGTAGCATCGGCTGTCAGAACACCGAGTTCCAGGTCCGGCTGATCCACGACCCCTTCTTCACCTTGGGCTGCAAATTCACTCCGGTGATCAAGGAATAGCTGTCGCTATACCATTCGCTTCCCGGGAAGTTGTGGCCAAGCACGGCGGCGGCGGTCTGGGCTTCGTCCTTGATGCCGAGGGCAAGGAACGATTCGGTCAGACGGTGCAGGGCCTCGGGCACATGGGACGTGGTCTGGTATTTTTCGATGACCGTACGGAAGCGGTTGATCGCGGCCGCATAGTGTCCGCGCTTGATATAGAAGCGTCCCACTTGCATTTCCTTGCCGGCCAACTGATCGTAGGTCAGGTCGATCTTGACGCGGGCGTCGCGGGCATATTTGCTGTTGGGATAACGTTTGACCACGTCTTTGAGGTACTTGAGGGCCTGTACGGTGTTGGCTTGGTCACGGCCGACATCGGTGATCTGCTCGTAAAAACCGAGCGCCCTCAAGTAGCGGGCATAGGGCACTTCGCGGCTGCCGGGATGGAGCCGGATGAAGCGGTCGAGGGCGGTGACGGATTCGATATACCTGTTTAAAGTATAATAAGAATAGGCGGACATGAGTTGGGCCTTGTTGGCCCAGACCGAATAGGGATGCTGGCGTTCGACCTCATCGAATTTGGTTGCGGCCAACAGGGGACTGCCGACCAACAATTCGTTCATGGCATCGTTATAGAGATCTTCCACCGGCCGTTCGGCGGGGTCCAGGGGCTTGGCGCTGCTACATGCGGTGATGGCCAGCGCCGCGGCAAGGACCAGGGGCGTAAACCAGCTACGCAGGGTGACAAACTGAGACTGCATCATGGCGGTACGGTTTCAGGCCGAACAGGTCGCGACACCCAATTCAAGGCCGTGCTCCCGACAATGTCTAGAATTCCCCCTGACTATAGCACGCAGGGGGCAACCGCCTGCAACATCATCCTGGTCCCAAAGCGCCGATATGGCCCTCAAAACGCTGTTCGGAAGTGGAATCTGGGGGGGGGGGGGGGTGTGGATCGAAGAAAGACGGATCAGCCGGTGGCCGCGATCGAGACCGGCTCGACCTCGATGAAATCCTCGGACGCCGCGCCCGCCCTCAAGCCGGAATGGGCTGCAGACCCCAGGGTCACATAGGACCAGGCATCGGGGTCGGAGAGCAGCTTATGCAGCAGCCGGTTGTTGAGACGATGGCCGGAACGCTCACCTTGGAAGTGGCCGATTATGGGGTTGCCGGCGAGATAGAGATCACCGATGGAATCAAGGATTTTGTGGCGCACGAATTCGTCCCGGTAACGCAATCCGTCGACATTGAGAACGCCGTCGCCACCGACGATGATCGCATTGTCCAGCGAACCGCCGCGCAGCATTCCGGCGGCGCGCATTTCGGTGACTTCGCGCTCAAACCCGAAGGTGCGGGCGCGGGACAACTCGGTCTTGAAGGCCCGCTCGATGTTGTCGATGCGCAGTTCCTGTTGCGCCACCGCCGGGCTGGGGAAATCGATTTGGAAACCGATGGAAAAACCGTTGCCCGGTGTCAGCGAAGCCGAACTGCCGTTTTCGCGCACCATGACATGCTTACGAATCTTGATGGCGCGGCGCAGCGCGGATTGTTCTTGAATCCCGGCGCATTCGATCAGGAACACGAAGGGCGCGGCACTGCCGTCCATAATGGGGATTTCGGGACCGTTGATTTCAATCACGGCATTGTCGATGCCCGAACCCACCAAGGCCGCCATCAAATGCTCGACGGTGCTGACGCTGACGCCTTCGTCATTGGTCAAGGTGGTGCACAGTTGGGAATCGGCAACATTGCGCCAGGAGGCGGGGATCTTCGCCTGGGAACCCGAAAGGTCCGAACGGATGAACACGATGCCGCTATCCACCTCGCCCGGGCCGATGGTCATTGTCACCTTGGAACCGGTATGGAGTCCGGTGCCACGGCAGTCAATGGCATTGCGCAATGTGATTTGTTTTAGGAAATTCACCATGCCCTAGAAAAACACCTTTTGAATTCAAACGTCTCAACACATCGTGAGCGCCTGGGCGCCCCGAATTCTACCCCGATGGTTCAACCACCCACCGCGGACAAGCCATAAGTCGCTGATTTAGAACCCGATCACGACGCTGAAGATGTTTAACAACATCTCCCGGACCTCTCAAATCACTATTTGTTACAAAATGTTACGCCGTTGATCTTGCCTTGATTGCCGAGGTCTGGCGCCGGCAGCCCCCTTAGTTGGCCTGGCGGCGCAGAAATGCCGGGATATCGAGAAGATCCTCCTCGATCCCCGCTTTCCCTTCGGCACCGTTGTCGATTTCGCTGAGGCGCCGTTGCTCGGCCGCCTCGCTTGGCGTCGCGGCTGCGGCATCGGTGCCGGTTTCGGGCTGCTCCGCCGGCTCGGATCCGGTGGGGGCCTGGCTTTCCTGGCGGTTCGGAGTCTCCGGCACGTCCATGACATCGGGGGCTTCCACGGCTTCCATGACGCGAGGGACTTCCGGCACCGGTTCCGGCATGGCGGCCGGCGCCGCAGGTTGCGCCACCGTGGGGGCCTTGGCCGCACGTGCCCGGCCGGTTCCCGTCATGCGTTCGAACAGGGTCGGGCGGGATGAGCGGTCCTTGGCGACCGCGGCGCCGCCGTTGGCCATGGCGGCTTCGGCGAAGGGCTCCGGCCTTGCCAGCGGTTGCGGTGTGGCCACGGCTTGGGTGGGCGGCGGCGGCAGGAACGGTTCCGCTTCGACGATCCCCGGTTCCGGCATGACGGCCGGCGCGGCGATGGCATGGGCGGTCTGACCCACGGCATGGGCCATGGGCCCCGATGCGGGCCCGAAAGGCGCCGCCGGGGGCGCATGGGGAACGAACAGGGTCGGTTCGGCCACGGCCCCTTCTCCACCTTGGGCCGCGATCCCGCCGTCATCGGAATCCTGGGTCCGGGCGCCGGCTTCGGCGGACGTGGAGACCAGGCTCAACAACGTGGGATGCGGCCGGGCGTCGGCCTCGACATCGATCCCGGTGGCGATGACCGAAATCCGGATTCGTCCCTCGAGATCATCTTCAAATGTCGAGCCGAAGATGATGTGGGCCTCGGGGTCGACTTCGTCACGGATGCGGTTGGCGGCCTCGTCGACCTCGAACAGGGTCAGATCGGACCCGCCGGTGATGTTGATGAGGATGCCGCGGGCGCCGGCCATGGACGAATCTTCGAGCAAGGGGTTGGAAATGGCCGCCTCGGCGGCTTCCATCGCCCGTTTTTCGCCTTCGGCTTCACCGGTGCCCATCATCGCCTTGCCCATTTCGCTCATGACCTGGCGGACATCGGCGAAGTCGAGATTGATGAGGCCGGGCATGACCATGAGATCGGTGACGCCACGGACGCCGGAATGCAGCACGTCGTCGGCCATCTTGAAGGCCTCGGCAAAGGTGGTCTTGTCGTTGGCGACCCGGAACAGGTTCTGGTTGGGGATGATGATCAGGGTATCGACATATTGCTGCAATTCCTCGATGCCGCTTTCGGCCAGGCGCATGCGGTTGATGCCCTCGAATTGGAATGGTTTGGTGACGACGCCGACGGTCAGGACGCCTTGTTCGCGGGCGGCCCGGGCGACCACCGGCGCGGCGCCGGTGCCGGTGCCGCCGCCCATGCCGGCGGTGATGAAGACCATGTTGGCGCCTTGGACATGTTCGACGATCTCGTCGAGCGACTCTTCGGCGGCGGCGCGTCCGATATCGGGGCGCGAACCGGCGCCGAGACCCTGGGTGATGTTGCGTCCGAGCTGGATTTTGCGCTCGGCCACGGAGTGGGACAGGGCCTGGGCATCGGAGTTGGCGGCGACGAATTCGACGCCCTCCAACTTGGATTTGATCATGTTGTTGACGGCATTGCCACCGGCGCCACCGACACCGATCACCGTGATACGGGGTTTGAGATCAGGTTGTGTCTTCGGCATGTTCAGCTTAATCGTCATGGTAACCTCCTCATTTACAAACCAGGCGCCGGTTTGGGGCCGGCAAAGGAATCAATCCAATTCTCCCGGGATCGGTCCCCGAGAGCGTTGGGGTTGGGGTCAGAAATTTTCACGCAGCCATGGTCCGAAGCGGCCGATCAGGCCGCCAGCTCCCTCATTGGCACCGCGCCGCCGGAACAGCGATCTTCCGGCTGGCGCCGTGCTCAGTTGTTTGTCGCTAAAAATCAAAAGCCCGGCACAGGTGGCGAAGGCGGGGCCGTTGGTGGCCTCGGCAAGGCCACTGACCTTGAGCGGGCGGCCCAGGCGCACCTGCTTGTCCAGAATCCGCGATGCCAGTTCGGCGACACCCTGCAATTGGCTGGCACCGCCGGTGATAACCACCCGGCGGCCGGCGATTTTGTCGAAGCCGCTGATTTGCAGGCGCGAGCGGATCAGTTCGAAGGTTTCCTCGAGCCGCGGCTGGATGATCCCGACCAGGATCGACCGCGGCACGTGGTTGGCTTCGGCCCGGTCCTCTTCGCCGACAAGCGGCACATCGATGATCTCCTGGTCGTCCGATGGCGAGGAAATGGCGCTGCCATAGAGGTTCTTCATGCGCTCGGCATGGATCATCGGCGTCGACAGGCCACGGGCGATGTCGCTGGTAACATGGACGCCGCCCAGGGGCAGGCTGTCGGCATGGACGAGGTGGCCGTCGTAGAACACGGCGATGGAGGTGGTGCCGCCGCCCATGTCGATCAGGGTGGCGCCCAGATTCATCTCGTCGGGGACCAGGGACGCGAGCCCCGCGACGTAGGGTGAGATGGCAACGGCTTCGACGTCGAGGTGACAACGGGCGACGCAGGTGTGCAGCGTCCTGACCGCGCCCTGCTCGGCGGCGATGACATGCATGTTGACCCCCAGCCGTTCGCCATACATCCCCCTGGGATCGCGGATGCCTCGGCTGCCATCTATGGTGAAGCCGATGGGCAGGCGGTGGACCAGCTCCTGGCTTTCGTTTTCGTTGTTGGCGCGGCCCGGGCCAACCAGGCGCTGAACGTCGGCGTCGCCGACCTCGTGGCCGGCGATGGAAATCTCGTATCTGAGGGTCTTGGAAATCGGCGATCCACCCGAGAGATTGACCACGACCTGGCGGATGGTTTCCCCCGCCATCTCCTCGGCGGCGTGGACCGCGTTGCGGATCGCGAGTTCGGCGGCGGCCATGTCGACGATGGTGCCGGCGCGCACCCCTTCGGCGACCTGATGGCCGATGCCGATGATGCGCGGGCCGCCGTCGTCTCCGCCACGGGCGATGAAGCAGCACACCTTGGTGGTGCCGATATCAAGCCCCGTGATCAGTCCATTTCTTGTCTTTGCCAAAACCCTTTCCCCATTGTTGCAACACCTCCGATGCGAGCGCCTCTCTTCTGGCGCTTGTTGTAGACGCGAATAATTCCTCAGGTATCCTTCTCCACCAACTCCTTCTTACGTCCCGGCGCGGTGCGGATCACAAGCCGGTCGGGAAGCCTGAGATCGATCATGGTGACATCCCGGGACAGCAGCCGTTGGCGGCGGTTGGCCTTGACCAGGCGGGTGAGCGCACCGCGCACGCCGGTTTCGGGAAGTTGAATATCGATGCCGTTGTCGAGCCGGAGATTCCAGCGCCGTTGGCCGACGCGGACGATGGCCGCGACGCGGTGATAAATCCCCGGCTGGGTCTTGAGAATATCGATCATGGCCTCGGCGTGGTCCGGGGCGTCCTTGCCGACGATAATGGGAAGATGAGAGAAACGCTTGAGACCGCGGCGCTGGATGACGACACCGAAACGGTCGACCAGCATCAGTTTCGATTTCTGCTGCCACAGCGCCATGGGGCGGCGTTCGGTCAGCCGCACCCGGATGGTATCGGGCAGGTGACGGATCACCGAGGCCGATTGCACCCAGGCCAGGGCCTCGAGGCGCGCCTTGGCGCGGTGTGGGTCAAAGGCCAGGATGGGCTGGCCGCGCTTGACTCCGAGTGCCGACATCACTTGACGCTTCGAGGTTTCATGGCGGCCTTGCAGATAGACATTGTCGACGGTGAAGCCCATGCGGACGGTGAGGGTGATAAATTGGCCATGGGCATCATCCATCGACTTGGCGGCGATGCCGGTCTGCCACAACCACACCGGTCCCCCGATCACCAGGGCAACCGCAAGGCCGGCCGCGGATGCGCGCAACGTCGGCGCCAGCCATTTCGGCCAAACCCGGCGCCTGGGCGGCTTCCGTCTGGTTTTGCGACGCCGTTGCGGACGGCGCCACGGCCACAGATTGGCGAGTTTCAACGCGGGCATGAGGCGTCCTCCATGATCCAGGAAACCAATTCATCGAACCCGATGCCGCGATAGGCGGCGATTTCGGGCACCAGGGACAGGGGCGTCATGCCCGGTTGGGTGTTGGTTTCGAGTACGTAGAATTGACCCGGCGCCTTGCCGGTGTCGTCGAAACGCAAGTCGGTGCGGCTGACCCCGCGGCAGCCCAGGGTTTGGTGCGCCAACAACCCAAGCCTGAGCGCTTCGGCGTAGTCATCCTTCTCGAGGGGTGCCGGCATCACGTGATCGGCCTTGCCCTCGGTGTATTTGGCCTCGTAGTCGTAGAAGCCTTCATGGGGCTGGATTTCGATGGCGCCCAGGGCCTCGTCGCCCATCACCGCCACATGGATCTCGCGCCCGGGAATATAGATTTCCACCAGGACGTGGGTGCCATAGGGCCAGTCTTCGCCCAGGTAGTCGTTCGATTTCTGGTCGTGGACGATGTGGACGCCGACCGAAGAGCCTTCATTCAGCGGCTTGACCACATAGGGCGGGTCCATGAAGCCACCCTTCAGGACGTTTTCGCGGTGCATGACCTGGCCCTTGGCGCAGGGGATGCCGGAGGCGGCGAACAGGCGCTTGGCGGTGGGCTTGTCCATGGCCAGCGCCGAGGCCAGAACCCCGGAATGGGTGTAGGGGATGGAAAGGATCTCCAGCACGCCCTGGATGCAGCCATCCTCGCCGAAACGGCCGTGAAGGGCGTTGAACACAAGCTCGGGCCGCGGCGTGAGCGCCGCATACAAGGACCCGAGGTCAGGGCTGACTTCGATCCGTGTGACCTTGTGGCCGGCGGCCTCAAGGGAATCGGCGACCGCGGCGCCGCTGACCAGCGAAACCTCGCGCTCGACGGACCAGCCTCCCATCAGCACTGCCACATGTTTGCTCATGGCTTCACCTTCTCGAGCTTGGTGTTGCCCGGCCGGCCAAGGCGGCGGATTTCCCATTCCAGGCGCACCCCGGTGGCCTCGAAGACCCGGCGGCGCACCTCCTCGCCCAGGGCCTCGATATCGGCCGCGGTGGCGGCGCCGGTGTTGATCAGGAAGTTGCAATGCTGTTCCGAGACTTGGGCGCCACCCACTTTGAGGCCGCGGCAGCCGGCTTCGTCGATGAGCTGCCAGGCCTTGCGGCCCTCGGCGTCGTCGGGATTGACGAAGGTGCTGCCGCCGGTGCGGGTGCCGAGGGGCTGGCTGTCTGCACGCTCGGCCTGGATCTGTTCCATGCGCTCGACAATGTCCGGGCGTCTGCCGATCTCGCCTTTGAGCCCGGCGCCAAGGAAGATCCAATCCTCGGCCACGGCCGAATGGCGGTAGGAAAACCCGAGCTCGGCGGGGCCAAGCAAGTGATAGTTTCCGGCACCGTCCAAGGCCTCGGCGGTGATGGTGATGTCCTTCATCTCCCGGCCATGGGCGCCGCCGTTCATGCGCAGACTGCCGCCGATGGAGCCGGGAATGCCGCACAGGAACTCGAGGCCAGTGACGGCGGCGTCGCGGCAGGCATTGGCGAGGCGGAGATTGAGCGCGGCACAGCCGGCCTTGATCTCGGTGCCGGTGATTTCGATGGCCGCAAAACCACGGCCGAGCCGCAACACCACGCCATCGATGCCGCCGTCGCGCACGATCATGTTGGACCCGGCGCCGATCACGGTGACGGGGACATCGGCCGGCTTTGCCGCCATGAACGCGGCCAGGTCATCGCGGTCGGCCGGTTGGAACATGACTTCGGCGGGACCGCCGACCCGGAACCGGGTGAGGCGGGCGAGCTCGGCGGCGGCGGTGTAACTGCCGCGCACCTTGGCCAACCGGTCGATCAGGGAACGGTTTTTCCTCGCCCCAGCCATCATGACGCCACTCCCGCGTTGGGTTGGTCGCCATTGCCGCCGAGCCGTTCCAGTTCGCCGGGAAGCTGCTGGGCCCAGGTGGTGATGTTACCGGCGCCGAGGCACAGCACCAGGTCTCCCGGCGCCGCCAGCTCCTTCACCAGGGGCGCCAGGTCCTTAGGCTCGTCGAGGGCGATGACATTGCGGTGGCCGTGGCCGCGCAAGCCGTCGACCAGGCTATCGCGGTCGATCCCTTCGATCGGGGCCTCGCCGGCGGCATAGACATCGGCGACGATGACGGTGTCGGCATTGTTGCAACAGGTGCAGAAGTCCTCGAACAGCGCCTGGAGTCGGCTGTAGCGGTGGGGCTGGATGACGGCGATGATTTTGCCGTCATAGGCCTGGCGCGCGCTGCCGAGCACCGCGGCGATCTCCACCGGGTGATGACCATAATCGTCGACGATGGTGATGCCCCGGTACTCACCGGTTTTGGTGAAGCGGCGCTTGACGCCTTTGAAGCCGGCGAGCGAGGTGCGCAGCGTTTCGTCGTCGATGCCGAGTTCACTGGCAATGGTCAAGGCGGCGAGGGCGTTCTGGACGTTGTGGGCGCCGAGCATGGGCAGTGTCATGCCTTCGATCATGCGGCCGCGGCCGGTGCGGTCATCGACGACGATGTCGAACCGGGTGGCATCGGGTTTGATGTCGATGTTGGTGCCGCGGATGTCGGCCTGGTGACTGAGGCCGTAGGTCACGATCTTACGGTCGGACAGCTGGGGGATCAGCGCCTGGACCTCGGGGTGATCGATGCACAGCGCGGCGATGCCATAGAACGGGATGTTTTCGACGAAGGCGACGAAGGCCCGGCGCAGCGCCTCGAAGTCACCGTAGAAATCCAGATGTTCGGCGTCGATGTTGGTGATCGCGACCATGGTCGCCGGCAGCTTGACGAAGGTGCCATCGGATTCATCGGCTTCGACCACCATCCAGTCACCGGCGCCGAGCCGCGCATTGGAGCCATAGGCGTTGAGGATGCCGCCGATGATCACCGTGGGATCGAAGCCGGCGCCCTCGAGCAGTGCCGCGATCATGGACGTGGTGGTGGTCTTGCCGTGGGTTCCTCCGACGGCGATGGATGATTTGAGCCGCATCAATTCGGCCAGCATCTCGGCGCGGCGGACCACGGGGATCAAGCCCGTCCGCGCCGCGGTGACCTCGGGGTTGTCGGTGTCCACCGCGGAGGAAACCACCACGACCTCGGCATCGCCAAGGTTGGCGGCGCCATGGCCGATGGCGACGGGAATGCCGAGCTCGACCAGGCGCCGGACGTTGGCGCTTTCGCTGAGGTCGCTGCCCTGCACTTGGTAACCGAGATTGTGAAGGATCTCGGCGATGCCGCTCATGCCGATGCCGCCGATGCCGACGAAGTGGATGGTGCCGATGGCGAGGGGAAGGGTTCTCATGCCGCCCTCTCCCGTATTTCGGATTTGCCGTCACCGCCGGGATTGGGCGCCTCGTCGCCGTTGGCCGGAATCAGCTGCGCCACCAGATCGGCAAGATTGGCGGCGGCATCGTCATGGCCGACGGCGCGAATGCGTCCTGCCATGTTGGCGAGGCCAGGCCCGTAGTCGAGCAGCAATTTGATCCGTGCCGTCAGCGACTCGTGGGTGAAGCCGGGCTCCGGCATGATCACGGAACCGCCGCAGGAATCCACCGCCTTGGCATTGATGGTCTCGATATCGTCTCGGGCGTGGGGGTCGGGGACCAAAATCGCGGGACGGCCAACGGTGGCGAGGTCCGCCAATGTTACGGCGTCGGCGCGGCAGATCACCAAATGCGCCAGTCCGAAGCGGGATGACAGGTCGTCGAAGGCGGGGGCGGCGTCGACCCGGATGCCGGACTGGGCGTAGAGGTCGCGTATTTTTTGGATGGCTTTGGGCTGGCTTTGCTGGCTGACCCGGAGCCGGGATCTGAGGCCTTGGGGCAGATTGCTCAGGGCTTGGGGGACGACTTTGTCGAAGATGGTGGTGGTTTCGCTCCCGCCCAGCACCAGGAGATGAATCGGGTCGTTGGCGGTGATCGGCGAATAGGGAATTTGGCGCACCTCGCGGAATGTCTTGCCCACGGGATTGCCGGTGAAGGTGACCTTGCCGCGGTCGACGGGTTGGAGATCGGTGATGACCGGGAATGATGTCGCGATGGCGCTCGCCACCGGGGCCAGGAGCCGGTTGGCGCGTCCGAACACGGCTTCATGTTCATGGATGATGGTCGGGATGTGCAGCTTGGACGCGGCCATCATCGCCGGCACCGAAGCGTAACCGCCGAAGCTGACGACGACGCTGGGATGGAGTTCGCGCAACAGCCGGCGGGCTTGAAAAGCCGCAAATGCGACATCGGCGAAGCCACGGACGCGGCCGATGATGCCGCCGCTGACGACCCGGCCGACGCGGATCGGATGGGTGTCGAGTCCGCGCAGCTCGCCGGCCAGGTCCCTGCCGTTGCCGCCGAGGCGGTCGATGAACAGCGCCAAGGTGTAGTGGCGCGCCCTGAGCTCTCCGGCCAGGGCCTCGGCGGTAAACAGCTGGGTGGTTTTCGCGCCGATGCCCCCGGCAATGAGGATCACAGGATGGGATTGGGAGTAAATGTGTGGCGCCACCATCACGCCTCTCCGGTCTTGGCGCGGCATAGCTCGACCACCACATCGGCCAGCAGTGTCGCCGCCTTGGCCTGGCCGGCTTGGTGGCTTTTTTGCGCCATGACGCCAAGCCGTTCGGCATCGCCGAGCAGCCCGTCGAGGCGCTGGGCCAGCTTTTCGGGGGTAAAATCTGGCTCGGCGATGACCTCGGCGCCCCCGGCCTCGGCAACGGCGCGGGCATTGGCCGACTGATGGTCGTCCATGGCGCTGGGATAGGGCACCAGGATCGCAGGCCTGCCGGCGGCGGTAAGCTCGGCGGTGGTGGAGGCGCCGGCGCGGCAGATCACCAGGTGGGCTTGGGCCAGACGCTCGGGCACATCGTCGAAGAATTCCGTAAGCTCCCCGGTCACGCCGAGCCGCGCGCAGGCCTGCCGCGCTCCATCCAGATCCTCGGCGCGGCATTGCAGGCTGAGTTGGAGGCGGCCTTTCAGGTCCGCCGATGTCCGGGCGGCGGCGTCGGGCACCACCTTGGCGAACACCGAGGCGCCTTGACTGCCCCCCAGCACCAGGACGCGAACCGGGCCGTCGGGGGCGGGCGCCGTGAAGGGTCGGTCCGCCAACTCTGCCACCGCGGGGCGCACCGGATTTCCGGTGACCCGGATGCGGGCGCGGTCCCGTTGCTTGACGCCTGAGACTTCGGCAAAGGAGGTCGCGATGATGTCGGCCCTGGGCGCCAGCAACCGGTTGGCGCGGCCCATCACCGCGTTTTGTTCGTGAACCACGACCGGCACGCTAAGCAGCGCCGCCGCCATGACCACCGGCACCGAGGCATAACCGCCGAAACCGACCACGACCCTGGGGCGGAGCCGGCGCAGCAACCGGTAGGACTGCGCGAAGCCAAGGATGAGCTCGGCGGCGCCGAAAAGCCGCGCCGCCACACCGCCGGTGGTGACGCGCCCGGCGCGGATACGGTAATGGGCGGCGCCAAAGCTGCCATCGCCATATTCGCCGCCGCGCCGGTCGGTGACATGGGCCAGGCGGTATCCGCGCTCCTGCAACGCTTCGGCCAGGGCCTGGGACGGGAACACATGGCCCCCGGTGCCGCCGGCGGCCAGCAGCACGAGATCGCCCGGCAGGGCGCGGTGGTCCGCCATCGCCATCACACTTCTCCCGCGCCGGCGCGGTGCCGGGTCAACGCCAACACCATGCCGATGCCAAGGGAAATCCCCAGCAGCGACGAACCGCCATAGGAGATCAGCGGCAGGGTCATGCCCTTGGTCGGCATCAGGTTGAGGGTGGAAGCCATGTGGATGAGCGCCTGCAGGCCGAACTGGACCAGCAAACCGGTGACGGCGAGGAGGATGAACAGGTTGTTTTCCTCGATCACGCGGGTGAAACCCCTGAGCACCACGAAGGCGAACAGGAACACGATCAGCAGGCACGCGATCAGGCCGAGTTCCTCGCCAGCGACGGCGAAGATGAAATCGCTGTGGGCGTCGGGCAGGACCTCCTTGAAGGTGCCCTCGCCGGGGCCGCGGCCGAACAAGCCTCCATTCATGAAGGCTTCGAGGCCGGTATCGACCTGGTAGCTGTCGCCGGCGTCGGGGTCGAAAAAGCGATCGACGCGGCTGGCGACGTGGGGGAAGGTGAAATAGGCGGCGACGCCGCAGCCGGCGCCCAGCACCATGAACAGCCCGACCCAGATCAGGGGTAGCCCGGCGATGAAGAACTGGGTGAAGAACACGATCGAGACCACGCCGACCATGCCCATGTCGGGTTGCACCACAAGAAGGATCAGGACAAGGCCGTAAAACAGCACCGCGACCACGTAGCCGGGGAAATCCGCGGCAAGACGCTGGGACGAAATCATCCAGGCGGCGAAGATGGCGAAACTCGGCTTGACCAGTTCCGACGGTTGGATCGACAGACTGCCAAGGGTGATCCAGCGCTTGGCGCCGTTGATCTCGGTGCCAATGGCCATGGTCAGCGCCAGAAGGACGAGGGTGCACAGGAACACCAGACTGCCGAGACGGCGCACCTGGCGGGGGCCGAGAAGCGAAGTGGCGAAGATGACGGCAAGCGCCAGGATCAGATAGCCCATTTGACGGCGCACGAAATAAAACGAATCGAGGCCAATGCGTTCCGCCACCGCCGGCGATGCCGCCAGGGTCAAGACGATGCCGAAGCCGACCAGGGCCAGGACCGCGGCCACCGACCACCGGTCGATTGTCCACCACCAACGGCCAAGGACGGAAACATCGGTGCGGGTGAAGCTGGTCATCAGGCCATCCCCAACCACGGTGAGTGGTTGTTGAGCCCGGCCCCGGGTTCGGTCTTTTCGGGAATCGCCTTGCGGTCGCCGCCAAGGGCCTCGACGGCATGGCGGAACGCCTCGCCGCGGGCCTCGAAGTTGGCGAACTGATCGAACGATGCGCAGGCCGGCGACAACAGCACCACGGCGGAGGGAAGTTTCTCGGTGGTGGCCATGTGGTGGGCGTCGGCGACGGCGGCGGCGAGATCCCCGCTGAGGGTAAAGGGCACCTTCCTTTTCAGGCTTTCGGCGAATGAGCCTGCGGCATCGCCGATCAGGAAGGCATGGCGGATGCGGGAGAAATTGGGCGCGAGAGAGCCGATGCCGCCTTCCTTGGCCTGGCCGCCGGCGATCCAGTAGACCGCCGGATAGCAGATCAGGGCCTTGGCCGCGGCCTCGGCGTTGGTCGCCTTGCTGTCATTGACATATTGGATGTCATCGATGATCGCCACCAACTCTTGGCGGTGGGCCAGGCCAGGATAGGTCTTGATGGCTTCGGCGATGAGTCTGGGCTCGATATGGGCGGCGCGGGCGACGGCAAACGCCGCGGCCGCGTTCTGCCAATTGTGGATGCCGGGCAGCGCCTGCGCGGAACGAAGATCGACAATTGGCCGATCCTTGCCGTCGGTATCGTCATATAGGGTGACGCCTTTGACATAGATGCCCGTCGCCACCTTGCGGCTGACGGATATCGGGATGATGCGGCGCCCGCCATTGCCGTTAAGTTGCGCGAAGATGTCACGGCAGGGGTCGTCGTCGACGCTGATGATGCTGACGGCGCCGGCGCTGGTGCGGTCGAAGATCGAGCCCTTGGCTGTGATGTAGCCCACCATGCCGCCATGGCGGTCAAGATGGTCGGGGCTGATGTTGATGAGGACGGCGATGTCGAGCGCGGGCGTATCCATCAACTCGAGCTGATAGGAAGACAGCTCCACGATGTAATTGCCGCCGGCCTCCAAGGGTTCGAGGGCGAGCACGGGCGGCCCGAGATTGCCGCCGATCGCGCAGTTGCGTCCCGCGGTCTGGAAAATGTGGCCGATCAGTGCCGTCACCGTCGACTTGCCGTTGGTGCCGGTGATGCCGATGAACCGCGCCTCGGGCTGGGAACGTGCGAGCAATTCGATATCACCGATGATTTCGATGCCGGCCGCCCGGGCGCGCGCCGCCACCGGATGCGGCGCCGGGTAGGTAT
The DNA here is from genome assembly GCA_036448135.1 of Alphaproteobacteria bacterium. Lineage (GTDB taxonomy): Bacteria > Pseudomonadota > Alphaproteobacteria > SMXQ01 > SMXQ01 > JAZFWG01. The sequence goes on along the minus strand of JAZFWG010000187.1, from coordinate 9,874 downwards.
GGGGGATGCCCGGGCTCAGCACCAAACTGGCGACGCCATCTAGCTCGGCATCGGTGAGATCGACCAGCCCGATGCCCTGATCCTGGGCTTGGCGGCGCCGGGTGTCGTCATCGTCCCAGGCCATCACCCGGGCGCCCGAGGCCATGAGCGCCTTGGCCGCCGCCAGGCCTGAGATGCCGAGGCCGAGCACCGCGATGGGGGTTCCTTGGACCGAGGGAATCGAGATCATGCCACCCGTCACCTCAGCTTGAGGGTCGCGAGCCCGGCCAGCGCCAGGATCGAAGCGATGATCCAGAAGCGGATGACGATGGTGGCCTCGGCCCACCCTTTTTTCTCGAAATGGTGATGCAGCGGCGCCATGCGGAACACGCGCCGGCCGGTGAGCTTGAAGGAAATGACCTGGACGATGACGGAGACGGTCTCTAAGACGAACAGGCCGCCGATGATCACCAGCACCAGTTCGTGTTTGGTGATCACGCTGATGGCGCCCAGCGCGGCGCCGACCGACAGCGAGCCGGTGTCGCCCATGAACACCATGGCCGGGGGCGCGTTGTACCACAAAAACCCAAGGCCGGCGCCGACCAGCGCGCCGCAGAACACCGCCAGTTCCCCGGCCCCGGGGACGGTGTGGATCTGCAGGTAATTGGAGAACACCGCGTGGCCGACGAGATAGGAAATCAGCGCGAAACAGCCAGTGGCGATCATCACCGGAACGATGGCGAGACCATCGAGACCATCGGTCAGGTTGACGGCGTTGGACGAGCCGACCATGACCAACACCGCGAATGGCAGGAACCACCAGCCGAAATCGATCAGGATGTTCTTGAGGAACGGCACCGCCAGGCTGGTCGACAAGGGATCGCGGGTGATCTGCATGATCCAGAAGGCGGCGAACGAGGCAATGACGATTTCGGCCAACAGCTTGACCTTGGTGGGTAGGCCATGGTGAGAGCGGCGGACCAGCTTGAGATAGTCGTCGATGACGCCGACGACGCCGAATCCCACGGTCACTGTGAGTACCGCCCAGACATAGTCGTTGCGCAAATCCGCCCACAACAGGGTGCCGATGGCGAGGCCGAAGAGGATGATGAATCCACCCATGGTCGGCGTGCCCTGCTTGGTTTCCAGGTGGCTCTCGGGTCCGTCATCGCGGATCGGCTGGCCGTCACCCTGTTTGTGCTTGAGCCAGGCGATCAACGGCGGCGCGATGATGAAACTCACCACCAACGCCGTCACCACCGCGCCGCCGGTGCGGAACGAGATGTAGCGGAACAGATTGAACACCGGGAACTGGTCGGCCAGGGGATAGAGTAAATGGTACAGCACTTGGGTCTAGCCTCCTCAAATATCGTTGACGGCGGGCTTGGGCGCATCGGCAGCGCTGAGCAAGTCATCGACGATAAGGCCCATGCGGCTGCCCTGGGAGCCCTTGACCAGGACCACGTCGCCCGGCCCGATCAGGTTGCGCACCAGGGCCAATAGACGGTCCACCGAACAGCCATGTCCGCCCCGCATGCGCCGCGGCAGAGCGTCGTCGAGGTTGATCATGTGGTCGCCGGCGGTGCACACCAGATCGATGCCGGCGGCGACCAGACCTTCGGCCAGCGCCGCATGCAATTGTTTTGAATCGGCGCCGAGCTCGAGCATGTCACCGAGGATGGCGATGCGCCGGCCGCCTTCGCCGGGGGTCGCCGTCGCCAACAGCGCGAACGCCGCCTCCATCGAGGCGGGGCTGGCGTTGTAGCTATCGTCGAACAAGGTGAAGCTGCCACCATTGAGGGGGACTTGATGTTCGGCGCCGCGCCCCTTTGGCGTTGTCATCGATGCCAATGCCGCCGCCGCGGCGTCGATATCGGCGCCGGCGGCGGCAACGGCGGCGAGAACCGCGAGGCTGTTGAGGGCCCAATGGCGGCCCAATGCACCCAGCCGGTAATCCAGGCCATGGCCGTCGATTTCGGCGGTAACGAGGCTCGCGCCATCCGCGGCGGTGCAGTCGATGAGGCGGACGTCGGCATCATCATCGGCACCGAAGCTGATGATCCTGGCGACGCCGGCGTCCCGCGCCGCCGCCGACAACATTGGGAAGAAACGGTTGTCGCGGTTGAGGATGGCATTGCCGCCATCCATGCCGGTGAAGATTTCCGCCTTGGCGGCGGCGATGCCGTCGACCGATGCGAAATGCGCCATGTGGGTTCCGGTCACCGTGGTGACGATGGCGCTGATGGGCCGCACCAGTTTGCTGAGGGGCGTGATCTCGCCGGCATGGTTCATGCCGATCTCGAAAATTCCGAATGCGGCATCGGCGGGCATGCGGCAGAGCGACAGCGGCACGCCCCATTGGTTGTTGAGGCTGGCGGCGGAAGCGGTGGTCAATCCCTGGTGGCCGAGGGCCAGTTTCAGCATATCCTTGGTGCCGGTCTTGCCGACGCTTCCGGTGATGGCGAAGACATGGGCTTGGGCGCGGCGCCGGGCGGTGCGGGCGAGATTGTTGAGGCCGGTAAAGGTGTTGCCGACGATGAGCAACGCAGCGTCGGCGACCAGATTGGGGGGAATACGGCTGACCATGGCGACGGCGGCGCCGCGGTCCAGGGCCTCGGTGACGAACTCATGGCCGTCGAATTTCGGGCCTTCGATGGCGATGAACAGATCACCGGGGGCGATGGTGCGGCTGTCGATGGACACGCCACTGGCCCGCCACGGCTGGGTGCTGTAACCCTCGGTGGCGGCGTCGGCTTCGGCCGCGGTCCACAATTGGTGCTCGACGATTTTTGCCACCGCCGCCATCAGCCCGTATCTCCTGTGTCTTCGAGCGCGGCGCGAACCTGGTCACGGTCGTCGAAGGCCAGGGTCTCGGTGCCGACGATCTGGCCTTGTTCGTGGCCTTTGCCGGCCACCACTAAGATGTCGCCCGCCTTGAGCCCGGCGATGGCCTCAACAATGGCCTGGGCGCGGTCGCCGATCTCCAGCGCCTCGGGCGCCGCTTTGAGGATTTGACGGCGGATCGTGGCCGCGTCCTCGGTCCTCGGGTTGTCGTCGGTGACGATGGCCCAATCCGCCAGCCGCGCCGCGATCGCACCCATTTCCGGGCGCTTGCCGGCATCGCGGTCGCCGCCACAGCCGAACACGACCACCAGACGCCCCCGGACATGGGGGCGGAGCGCGCCCAGGACATGGGCCAGGGCGTCGGGGGTGTGGGCATAATCCACATAGACGGTGGCGCCGGAGCGGTGACGGCCGGTGAACTCAACACGCCCGGGCACGCCCCGCAAATGTTCGAGGGCACCGACGGCGGGTTCAAAATCGCCTCCGCACGCCATCACGAGGGCCAGGGCGCAGGCGGCATTCATGGCCTGGAAGCCGCCGACCAGGCCGAGGGTGATGTCATGGCTGGCGCCGCCCATCCGGATGGTCACGCTTTGCCCTTCGGCCAAGGGCTCGATCTCGGTCACGGCGATATCGGCACCGGTTGTCCCAAAGCTCAGGATGCGGAGGTCGCGGCGCTTGGCGATTTCGCTGAGCGCCGCGAACTCGGGCGCGTCGGCGTTGAGAACGGCGCTGCCGCCGGCGGCAAGCAGGGTATCGAACAGCCGGGTTTTGGCGGCGAAATAAGCCTCATAGGTGCCGTGGTAATCGAGATGGTCGCGGCTGAGATTGGTGAAGGCGGCGGCCTGGAAGACAACGCCGTCGAGCCGGAACTGATCGAGGCCGTGACTGGATGCCTCCAGCGCCAGATGGTCGACACCTAGGTGTTTGAGATCGGCCAGGTGCCGGTGCAGCGCCACCGGATCCGGCGTGGTCAGCGATCCGGCTCGGGTGATGCCGTCGAGGCCGGCGCCAGAGGTGGTCAATCCCAGGGTGCCGAGGGCGGCGGCGCGATGGCCGAGACGGGTCCAGATCTGCTCGGCGAAGCTCACCACCGATGTCTTGCCGTTGGTTCCGGTCACGGCGGCGATGGTTTCGGGCTGGAGGCCGTAGAACCGCGCCGCCATCAAGGCGAGACGGCGGCGCGGGTTGTCATCGTTGATGACCGGAACTGGACCGGCATCGGCGGGCAGGGGGGTGCCGGGCGGCGCCAGGATGGCATGGGCGCCGCTTTGTAAGGCGTCGGCGATGAAGTCGCGGCCGTCCGCACGGCCGCCGGGGAGTGCCGCGAAAAGATCACCGGGCCGCACCGCGCGGGAGTCCGAGGCCAGACCGAGAATGTCTACGTCCCTTGTTGCGCCCTCGATGTTCAACTGTGCAGCCTCGTCATTGAGCAGTTCAGAAAGACGCAAGTTTGCGCCTCCGCGAATTGAATTTGATGGACATGCGCCGCTTTATACGTGGCGAGCTTTCATCCACGGGCGGGACGCCGAACAGCGGGCCCAGCCGCGCGATGACGCGGCCAACCACGGGGGCGGCGACCCAACCGCCGGTGGCGTAGCCCAGGGTGTCGCGCCTGCCGCGGGGTTCGTCCAACAGGGCCAACACCACATAACGTGGCGCGGTCATGGGGAAGGCGGCGATGAAGGACGACAGCAACGCCTTGCGGCGATAGCCGCGGCCGCCCGATTTCTCCGCGGTCCCGGTCTTGCCGCCGACCAGATATCCCACTGCCGCCGCCTTCCTGCCGGTGCCGCGCGCCACCACCAGGCGCATCAGCCGGCGCATCTGTTCCGAGGTGCGGGCCGAGATCACGCGCCTGCCACTCACCTTGTGGCCCGCCAGGCGCCGGATCACGGTCGCCGGCCACAGAATGCCGCCATTGACGACGGCGGCGACGGCAGCCGTGAGCTGCACCGGGCTGACGGCCAAGCCGTGGCCGAAGCCGATGGTCATGGTGTTGATCTCGCGCCATGGGGACGGAACGATGGGGGAGCCGACTTCGGGAAGCTCGATGCTGGGCTGGCGCAACAGCCCGAAATTCCCGAGATAACGCTTCTGGCCGTTGGTGCCGATGGCGAGCGCCATCTTGGCGGCGCCGATGTTGGACGAATACATGAAGATTTCTGGCACCGACAGCCACCGCCCCTTGGGTTTGTAATCGGTGATGAGGAAGCGGTTGGTGCGGATCGGCTTCGAGGCATCGAAGCCGCCCTTGAGGGTCACGGCTCCCGAATCGAGCGCCATGGCGACGGTCAGGATCTTTACCGTCGACCCCATTTCGTAAACCCCGAGAGTGGCGCGGTTGAAGGTGGCGGTCGGCGGCTGGCTGGCCGGCTTGTTGGGATCGAAATCGGGCAGGGACACCATGGCGAGGATTTCGCCGGTACGTGCATTCATCACCACGGCGCCGCCGCCGATGGCCCGGAACCGCGACACCGCCGCCCGCAATTCGCGGCGCAGAATGTGCTGGGCGCGGATGTCGATGGCGAGCGCCAGGGGCTCGGGCGTCGCCCGCAACACCTCATCGAAGGATTCCTCGATGCCGGCGATGCCCTTGTTGTCGGTATCGGTAAACCCTAAGAGGTGGGGGACCAGATGACCCAAGGGGTAGACCCGGCGTTCCTCGCGCTGGAAGTACAAGCCGGGGATGCCGAGGCGATTGACGGCATATTTCTGTCGCGGCGTGAGATGGCGGCGCAGCCACACGAAACTGCGGTCCGATGCGAGGTTGCGGAAGATTTCGGCGGCGCTCAGTTCCGGCAAGGCTTTGGCGAGTTTGGTGGCCGCTTCGCGGCGGTCAAGCACGTGGCGCGGGTTGGCGTAAAGTGACGAGGTTTCCAGCGACGTGGCGAGCAGGACACCATTGCGGTCGACGATATCGGCGCGCCCGGTCTGCCAGGAGGCACTGGGCTTGGCCTGGACCAGACGGGGCTCGTTGCCTTGCTTGATCACCGTCACATCGGCGAGCCGGGCGCCGATCACCAGGAACACCAGGCCGAACATGGCGCCGGTTACCAAGAGACGCGTCCGCCCCGCGTCGATGGCTTGTGTGCGGATCGTGTCGAGCCCGTTGGTTTTGCCTTGCCGGCGCCGGCCGTTTGCGGCCTTGGCGGCCGCACCTCCCTGGCCTCGATTCATTGCGGCGCTCCGGGCGGTGTGATGGTGTTGGGGTTGGCGCCGGAAAGTGGTAGCCGCGAGGTCCAGGCCGGCGACAGAGGCTTGGTGGCCAAGGGGAGTTCGCCGACGGTCCGGATCAAGGGCAAGGCGGTGGCCCGGGCGATGTGGCGCCGGTGAGGCGCGGGCGGCGGTGATGTGGTGGGTTTGCGCATCGGCAAGTCTTTGATGGAACCGGTATGGCCGGCGTCCATCGGCACCAGATCAAGATGGCTGTGCGCCAATGCGGATAACCGCGACGGCCGGTTTAGGTACGCCCATTCGGCCTTGAGCACATGGACCTGACGCTGTTCCTTGAGGATTTCACTGTTGAGTTGATGGAGTTCCGATTCCAGGCGCTGGACTTCGTATTTGACGTGGAACAAGCCGAAGCCGACCATGGCGGCCAAGGCGAGCCATAGACAGGTGGACCGCCACCTCATGGATTGTCCCCGTCATGTGCGGTTGGCGATGGCCGGCTATCCGTTGCTTGGTCCACCGCCATGGGCGGCGCTTCGGTCCTGACCGCGGCCCGCATCCGCGCCGAACGCGACCGCGGGTTGTGCTTCACTTCCGTTGCGCTGGGTTTGATCACCCGGCGGTTGAGCAGACGAAAGGGTGGCGCGGCACCTCGCGATGTCCCCCGGGAGGAAAGGGACGGTAGATGGCGCGAGGGCCGCGCCGAGGGCCCGCATCGAGTCTTAAGAAATGACTTGACCCTGCGGTCCTCAAGGGAATGGAAGGCCACCACCGCAAGCCGGCCGCCGGGCCTGAGTATGTGTTCGGCGGCACGCAGCGCGCGGTCGAGCTCTCCCAATTCATCGTTGACGTAAATGCGAAGGGCTTGAAAGGTCCGGGTCGCCGGATCGATGCCACGGCGGCCGGTTGCACCGGTCCCGCGCGCGGCGCCCCGCACGATGTCGGCAAGCTCAAGGGTGCGTTCGATCGGCGCCCGGGTCCGGGCCCTGATGATGGCTTTGGCGATGCGGCGCGACTTGCGCTCGTCGCCATATCTGTAAATGGTGTCGGCGAGGTCGGCCTCACTGAGGGTGTTGACGGCGTCATAGGCGCTGGGCCCACTGATCGCATCGCCTGCACCCATGCGCATGTCCAAGGGCCCGTCGGCGCTGAAGGAAAATCCGCGCCCGGCATCATCGAGCTGGGTCGATGACACGCCGATATCGAGCGCGATGCCGTCGACGGAAATCACACCATGTTGGCGCAACAGCTCGAGCATGTCTCCGTAGCGCCCGGCAACCACGGTGAGACGGCCGCCGGAGCGGGCGGCCAGTTCCCGGCCCCGGGACACCGCCTCGGGGTCCCGGTCGATGGCCCACACCGTGCAGTCGGCGGCTTCCAGCAGAGCGCGGCTGTAGCCGCCGGCGCCGAAGGTGCCGTCGATAAAGACCTCGCCGTCCCGTGGCGCCAGCGCCGCCATCACCTCGCCGAGCATCACCGGCGTGTGGCGGATGGGGTGTGTGGCGAGGTGTTGTGTCGCGGGGGACATGGTCAGCGCTCACGGGGCTTGAGGCGCAGCGTCGCGCCCTGGTCACGGGTGCGGTTGCGCGCGGTTTCCTGGTGGGCCCGGAACGCTTCGGGCTCCCAGATCTGGAAGGTGGCGCCGCGGCCGATGAAGGCGGCGGCATCGGTGACGTTGGCGTGCTCCACCAACAGCTGGGGCAGCATCACCCGGCCCTCGCTGTCGAATTGTAGCTGATGGGCATCGGCGAAGATGGTTGACGCCAAGTCGTCCTGGGCTTCGGAAAACTGGTCCAGTTCGTCGAGGCTTTCGCTGAGATTGGTCATGCGGTCGATCCCGCAGGCCTCGATGGCCGGTTGGCGATAGGATCGAAAGGCGACGATTCCGTTGAAGGTCTGGCCCACCAACTGGGCGCGAAACGGCGCCGGCACGGAAACCCGGCCTTTACGATCGACCTTGTTGACGAAGGTGGACAGAAACAATGCCACCTCGAACCTCCAATCACGCCCGCTATGGCCTCCCTGTTACCCGGTGGGATTTCTCCCTGAAAACAGGCAACGCGACCGCCCCTTATTTGGGACAACATGGGATAGCATGGGTATTTATGGGCGTCAATGGGGTTTCATAGTCAAAACAAGTTAATCACAGATTAAATCCACCCCTCCCATTTGGCGGGGGCATGTAGAAATCGCATCAAATCAATCGTCGATTTGACGATCCAGGAAAACATCGGCAAAAATTGCGGCCAAATTATGTTCTATTTATGTTCTTAGTTGGGCGGCCCTCGGAATCGCCCACTGGGCCGGGGTTTGGCGGTCCCAAGTAAAAGACTCTCGGCGATCGGCGAAGGGCCGCGTCATCAGCTATGGATAAAAGAGCCAGATGGTCTGTAAGCCGGGTTCTGTTCCCGCCCCTTGTATCGCGACTTGGGGCGGGTGATGGCCATTCATCTGGGACCTCCGTTGCCGGAGGCCTCGCGCGGCCTACCCGGGCGGCGGCGCGGAAACCCGCCTGCCGGCGAACCGGCTGCCGCCCCTATTTGGTCTTGCTCCCGGTGGGGTTTACCGTGCCGCCCACGTTACCGTGGCCGCGGTGCGCTCTTACCGCACCCTTTCACCCTTACCTCCGGGCCGTCGCCGGCGCGAAGGCGGTTTGCTTTCTGTGGCACTTTCCCTGGGGTCGCCCCCGCCGGGCGTTACCCGGCACCGTGTTTCCATGGAGCCCGGACTTTCCTCCCCCGGCCACGGCCAAGCCGCGGCCAAAGGCGGCCATCCGGCCATCTGGCCCTTGATAGGTAAGGGGCCAGGTGGGGGGCGTCAAGCGCCCGCTTTATCGCTTTATCCCCGGGCCAGGCGGCATAGCGCCTCGATACGCCAAGCGGTCTCAGTATCGATGGCACCGTCGATCCGGCCGGGGCGAAAATGGCGCTGGAAGGCCGAGACCACCTTCTGGCCGGCGGCGTCAAGCGTCCCGGTGACCGCGACATCATAGCCGAATTCGGCCAGATGACGCTGGGCCGCCGCGATGGCGAGATCGGAGGTGCCCGGCTCAGGCGCCGCCTTGCCGCCGCTTTTCGCATTGTCCCCGGGGGGGTCGGCTGGCCAAAGGCGCCCATGGGTTTCGACCGGCCAGAGGCCGAGGCCGGCTTCGGCCAGGGCGGCCCAATCGAACAATTCCCCCGGATCCTGTTTGCGCTGGGGCGCCACGTCCGAATGGCCGAGCACGCGGGCGGGCGGGATCGGGTGGCGCGCGACGATCTCGCGGCCGAGGCCGATCAGCGCCGCCATTTGGGCAGGCGTGAAGGGGCGGTAGCCGAATTCATGGCCCGGATTGACCAGCTCGATGCCGATGGAGATATCGTTGATGTTGCGGTGCCCGGCCCAGCGGCTCTCCCCGGCGTGCCAGGCCCGGTCCGCCTCGGCGACCAGGCGCCACACCGTGCCGTCCTCGCCAATCATATAGTGGGCGCTGACCTTGGCTTGGGCGTCGCACATGCGCGCGAGCGCGGCCTCGGCCGTCTCCATGCCGGTGTAATGGATCACCACCATATCCACTCTCGCGCCCAGGGAGCGGGGGCCGTGATTGGGCGAGGGATGCTCGATCATGGGATTGAGGTCGCTTATTCGAAGAGAGGCTCGCCTTCGATGGTGCAGCGTCTGAGAAGGCGGTTTTCGTCCTTGTCGAAATAGCTCCGCCCGTGGGTCACGCAGCGGTTGTCCCACATCACGAAGTCCTTCAGTCGCCAGACATGCTCGTAAATGAGGTCGGGCTGCTCGGCGTGGTCGAACAGCTGATTGAGGAGAATTTCGCTCTCGTCCGGGTCCAGGCCCTCGATGGCCGACGTCATCAGCCGGTCCACGAACAACGCCTTGCGGC
>JAZFWG010000186.1:0-2492 GCA_036448135.1 Alphaproteobacteria bacterium | reverse complement strand
TTCCGCCAATACCTTGGTGATCGCCGCCGTCAAAGTCGTCTTGCCATGGTCAACATGGCCAATCGTCCCGACATTGCAATGCGGCTTGGTCCGCACAAATTTCGCTTTCGCCATGGCTTTATTCCTCGTCCCGGGTCCGGTCCTGGGAGAATCTCAGTTGCAACATAATTCTTGTCGGCCGCGTCGCCGCGCCTCCGTCACTCCACTTGCCTTGCCCACACCTGCCTTAACCTATGACTCCATGGTGGAGCGGGTGATGGGGATCGAACCCACATAACCAGCTTGGAAGGCTGGGGCTCTACCATTGAGCTACACCCGCCTCTGCCACCATTAGATGAGCCTGACCCTCCGTTTGATCCCCACTCCCGCCAAATGGTGGAGGGGGTAGGATTCGAACCTACGTAGACGTACGTCGGCAGATTTACAGTCTGCTGCCTTTAACCACTCGGCCACCCCTCCGTATTGCCGCAGACCAGCCAGATTCACGGACTGGGCACTATGGTTATTCATTGTGAATTGTCAACACCTAAGGGCACGCGCACGTAACTCCGCCGCCTTGGTTTCTGCCCTGGCGGCAGAGAAAACGAGTCGAAGAACGATGTCGTCGGCAATATATAGAACCGATCATGGTAAAGCGCAAGCCTAACAAGAAGGATGGATCACGCCGGGACCCGGCACCATCGCGACGGCCACGGCGGCGGCGGCAACCGGCTTCGCCCGGGCACGGCGGCGCGCAAGGCGCAGGAATAAGGCCTGGCCACCGGGCCGGTCAATGGATTTATGGCGCCCACGCCGTGCTCGCGGCGCTTGCCAATCCCCGGCGCCGATGGCACAGGCTGCTGCTGACGGCGACGGCCGAGAAGACCTTGGGCGAACGCGTCAGGAATGTCATCGCCGCCCGCGGCCACGCAATCGACGACGGATCCACCGAAGACCCCGGCCCTGAAATCATCACCGCCAAGGCCCTCGATGGCCTGCTTGCCGCCGGCGCCGTGCATCAGGGCATAGCGCTGGAGGCCGATGATCTGCCCCAAACCGGGATCGAGGACATCGTCGCCCTGGCCCGGGGCAACAGCGCGGCCACGGTGGTGGTGCTGGATCAGGTCACCGACCCCCGCAATGTCGGCGCCGTCATGCGCTCGACCGCGGCGTTCGGCGGCCTCGCCGTGATCCAGACCGCGCGCGGCGGCGCCGACGTCACCGCCGCCCTGGCCAAGGCGGCGTCCGGCGCCCTCGACATGGTGCCGCTGGTGCGGGTCACCAACCTCGCCCAGGCCCTCGACAGCCTCAAGGGGGCCGGGTTCTGGTGCATCGGCCTCGATGCCGGCGCGCCCGAGACCCTGGCCAAGACGGACCTCAGCGGCAAGGTGGCGCTGGTGCTGGGCGCCGAAGGCAAGGGGCTGCGGAGGCTCAGCCGCGAACGTTGCGATGTGCTGGCGCAAATCCCTGTTGCCCCCCGGCTCGCCAGCCTCAACGTGTCCACCGCCGCCGCCATCTCGCTTTACGAGACCGTGCGCCAGCGCCAGGGCCAATGATAAATTGCCGGGCTTGTTGCCGGCGGTTCTGGTGCTGGCATCTTGCCGATGCGGAGAGGTGGCGTTATCGTCTCGGTCGATGGCTTTTTTGCCGGCGTAGCTCAATTGGTAGAGCGCGTGATTTGTAATCACGAGGTCGTGGGTTCGATCCCTACCGCCGGCACCATTTTTTTCAATGATTTAGAACATCATAGCTGAGTGTTGTCCCCTGAAAATCGACTTTTGGGTAACATGTGGGGTAACACCATCCTATCCCCTGCCCTGGTCCTCGTACCCGTCCGGATCCCACTCTACTCGGCCACTCTGTCAGTCGCGGTCGGTCAAGGTGTCTGGCGCCTCTAAAATTAGCTGAAACCGCGGTCATGTCCCAGTTTGGCGAAGATTCGCATATAGCCAAAAGCAGGGGTGCGGCCCCCTATTTGGGTATGTATGGAATAAGGAGTGTTTTGCGTACAGGCACTTCGTCGCCTTTGGATTCCCAGCGCTGCCGCGCGGGGAAGAGAGGGCAACAGGGCACGTTGGAGCGTGGTTCCTTCGCGAAGCTTACTTCGCTTGTTTCACGAATTTATCAAAAGGCCCTTTGATGCGGATGATTTCGCGCACCGGGTAATCCAGCATGGGAAACACCATGACGAAGAGGTCGCCGGCGATGCCCGCCTTGCGTGTGGCCGCGTTATCAGGCGGGAAGGCCAGGGTGCGCAAGGCCGATTGGCCGCTGAATGTGGCGAACTCCACGTACTTCCCCTCGGACGTGAGGGCGAAGATCTTTCCAGAACGCCGCTGGGCGCAGAAGAGATTTCCGCCCGGGCTCAACCCCATGCCCGAGGCCAGGGGCCCGCTATGGAGGAGCTTCAACTTACCGCCGGGCAAGGAGGCGCGATAAATCCGCCCCGAGCCGTCCGCATGCGGTTGAGAATGCAAGCCGTCGGAGCCGACCCAGAGAAACCCGCGCGGGTC
>JAZFWG010000185.1:0-3644 GCA_036448135.1 Alphaproteobacteria bacterium | reverse complement strand
GGCAACCTTCGTTACCAGTTCCGTGTCGAAAAGGGCTTATTTGGATTGCCCGAACACTTACTTAAGTAATCCGACTCCATCAAGTAGTTCCAAAAACGACACCTTGGACTGTCCTGTTGCAAAAGTCGAAGCCAGGTCGACACAGGATAGACAGTGGAAGTCACATTGTAGGCCAAACCGGCGGAGCATGAGTGGGACGAGGGTATGCCGAAAACGTGCACCTTCGTTTGGATATCAGGGTACTTGGAGATACAAAACCGCTCGCCTTCGTAAACTTAGGCTGCGACGCCGCGCCGAACCGGCGAAGCTGTTAAGACTGGGAGGATATCAGCCGAGATTTCCCGGATGACCACTTGCGGTCACCGTCCTGTTCCAGTGGTTACTCGCCGAGGACCGGCAACCCACCGCGGCGGGCGACGATAATCTTTAGGGGCCAGCGCCGTCAGGGGCCGTGGTTGGTGGCCAGCGGGCTGGTTTCCATCAGCGCCATCATGCGCTTGGCCAGAACTTCGGTCATGTCGTCGCGCAACCCGCGGTGGCTGGGATCGTCCCACAGATTGACCTGCTCGGCGGGGTCGGCCTCGAGGTCGTAGAGTTCCCCCCAGTCGACATCCTGATACATCGTGAAGCGGTAACGCCGCGCCACCAGGGTGCGGATCCTAAAGCCGTGATCGAACCCCATATAGCCGAAGCGCTGATGCTCTTCGATCATCACCGGAAGCTCGGGATCGCCGGGCCCGATCAGGCTGCGGCCCTGTATGCCGTTGAACGGCGCGACGCCGGCGCGGTCGAGCACCGTCCGGGCGATGTCGAGGGTGCCGCAAAGATCGCTTGAAACCGCGCCATGACCCCGAGCCGCCGGATCGGCCCAGATGAACGGCACCCGGATCAGGCCTTGATAGTGCAGCGCGCCCTTGAGCAGCAATTGATGGTCGCCCATGAAATCGCCATGGTCGGTGGTGAAGATCACCACGGTGTCGTCGGCGAGGCCCAACTCCGCCAGCTTGGCCAGCACCTGGCCGATGCGGTCGTCGATCATGGTGATCATGCCGTAGGTCAGCGCGATGGCCTCGCGGGCCTCGGTCTCGGTGATGGCGATCACCCGTTGGCCATTGCGGTTGGCCTCGCCGGTGTCGCGCGCACGGTAGAGTTCGCTGACATGGCTGGGCGCCGGGCGGTTGGAATGGAAGCTCGGCGGCAGCTCGATATCGTCGGGCGAATACATCTCCCAGTATTTTCCCGGCGGGGTGAATGGATGGTGGGGGTCGGGGAACGAACACTGGATGAAGAAGGGATCGTCCTTGGATTCACTGGCGTGGCGGGTGAGATATTCGCAGGTCTTCTCGGCGACGAAGGCGGTGGGATACAGCTCTTCCGGGATCGCCGTGCGACACGCCTGGGGCGCGGCATAGGTGTTGCCGGCAAGCTGGTTGTCGGGCCCGCGGAGAGCGTCGGAGCCGGGATGCTTTTCCTCGAGCCAGCGGCCGTAATGGCCCCACACCTGGTCGCCATGGCCGACACAGAGATCCACATGCTGGAAGCCGTAATAGGGCAGGTCCATGGCGAATTCGGGATTGCCCTGCCAGCTGGTGCGAAGTTCCTGGTCGTAGCGCCCGTGGCTCGGGGTCAGCTTGTCGGCCTCCTTAAGCTCGTCGGGCGGAAGCACCTTGGCCGGGTCGATCTCGGGCATGCCGAGTGTCGGTTTGCGTGGCGACATGCTCTGGAGATGGCACTTGCCGATCAACGCCGTCCGGTACCCCGCCGCCGCCAGAAGATCGACGAAGGTGGTGGCGCCGAGCGAAAGCGGGATGCCGTTGTGGCGCGCGCCGTGAAGCGACGGCATGCGGCCGGTCATCAGGGACGAGCGGTTGGGCATGCAGATCGGCGTCGTCACATAGAAGCGGTCATACCGGGTGCCCAGTGCCGCCAGGCCGTCGATATGGGGGGTACGAACCACGGAATTGCCGTAGCAGCCGACATGGTCGGCCCGGTGCTGGTCATTTATGAAAAGAAGAAAATTGGGAGCTTTTGCCATTTTTGATTTTGCCATGTTGGGCCGGACTTCCGCCGGATTGGGGTTTCATGGTAGCGTAAGTGGCCGAGCGGCGACAAGACCGCGAGTCCGAACGTACCTGCCGAGGTTTGACTGCGGGGAGTGTCGGCGCCATGCACAAGATCGATATACCCGATTGGGCGGTCGCCCATGTGACCACCAAGCGCGGCAAGTCTCACATCTTCGAAGACCTCGACCCTCGGACGACGGCCCTTCTCGTCGTCGATTTGCAGAAGGGCTATATGATGGAGGACGTCGCCCACAACCTGATCGAGACCGCGCCGGAGATTGTTCCCAACGTCAACCGGATCGCCGCCGCCCTGCGCGCCGCTGGCGGGCTGGTGGTGTGGATCAAGAACACGGTGTGCCCGGATTCCCTTGTCAGCTGGTCGGTGTTCCATCAGGCCATGTCCACCGCCGAAGGCCGCGACCGCCGCATTGCATCGATGACCGCGGGCGCCATCGGTCACCAATTGTGGCCGGAGCTCGACGTCCTAGCCTGCGACGAGATCGTCGAGAAGACCCGCTTCTCAGCCTTCATCCAGGGCGCCTCGGGGCTCGAAGCCACGCTGCGCGGCCGCGGTGTCGATACCGTGATCATCACCGGCACCGTCACCAATGTGTGCTGCGAATCCACCGCCCGTGACGCCATGATGCGGAACTTCAAGACCCTCATGATCAGCGACGCCAACGCGGCGCGCTCCGACGCCGAGCACAATGCGGCGCTGACCGCGTTCTACGTGACCTTCGGCGATGTCATGACCACCGATGAAGTCATTCACTGCATTGGCGGCGCCACTAGCCTCAAGGCCGCGGCCGGCTGACCGCCGCGCTGATCGACGGGTCACAAGTGAAGATATCCGTCAACGGCCATGACTGCGTCCATGACCTTTCGGGCCAGGGCGCCAATCTCGCATTGCTGCACAGCGTCGGCCTCAGCAGCCGGGACGGGTGGCGCCATCAAGTGGGAGAGCTGGCGCAACACCATCGGGTGCTGAGCTACGACATTCGCGGACTTGGGTGTTCGGAGCGGGGAGGGGCCCCGTTGGGTATCGCCACCTTCGCCGATGATTTGGCTGCGCTATTGGCGGCGTTGGACATCGGGCGCACCGTGATCATGGGGGTTTCCCTCGGCGGCTTCATCGCCCAGGCCTTCACCCTGGCCCATCCTGAAATCGTCACGGCGCTGGTCCTGGTCTCGACCACCTGCCATATCCCCGGCGCCAACGCCGCCCGCCGCGAGAACCGCAACCAGGCCATCCACGCCCGCGGCATGGAGGCCGCCGTCGATGGCCAGATCGCCAGTCATTTTTCCCCGGACTACATCGCCGCCAACCCCGAGACCGTGGCCTGGTACCGCGCCCATTACCTGGCCACCGATCCCGAAAGCTACATCGAGATCATGAATGATCTTGGGGAATTCGATCGCTGTGGCGAGATCGGCGCCATCACCTGTCCGACCCTGATCGTCGCCGGCGCCGATGACACCAGTTCGGTCAGCGGTAAGGACCTGGCGAGCGCCCATCAGCTCACCGAGGAGATCCCGGGCGCCGAGCTCGTGGTCATCCCGGGGGCCTTGCACTACCCCCAT
>JAZFWG010000184.1:0-2924 GCA_036448135.1 Alphaproteobacteria bacterium | reverse complement strand
GGAATTCGAGTGGCTGTCCCGCCCGGTGGTCATGATTATTTTCGCCATCACCCTGATCAGCGTGCTGTGGCCACTCTTTAACCGCTATCGCCAGAGAAGCAAGGCGCCACGGGGCGGGCGGCAGTTCGCATTGCAAACCGATTACCTGCGCAATCCGGACTTCCCGTTCACCATCGTGGTCTTCGTGATCTTCCTTGCGGCCATCATCTATTCCGCCGAATGGGACCTGGCGGCGCGGCTTGAACCGCAGACGGTGGGCTGGTTCGGGGTGGTGATGGCCGGCCTGTTGATCTTCAGCAATCTCTTGATCGCGCCCAGCGAAAGGAGACCGGAGGATCAAGCGGTGGCCGGCCAGATGACCGCCGCCAGCGACGACATCCATTTCGACATCCAGGCGGATTACGGCGATCTCTCTTCAAAGGTCATCTATACCCGGGTGGGGCGGTATTTCCTCTGGTGCGTGTTCTATATCGCGATCGCCCATGTCGTCGGGCTGATCCCGGCACTGATATTTTTCCTCGTCGGCTTCATGCGCTTCGAGGGCAAGGAAAGCTGGCGCATGATCTTTTACGTCGCCGCGCCGATGTTGATTTTCTGTTACGGCCTGTTCCACCTGGTGCTGCGGGTGATGTGGCCGCAGACCCTGTTCGGCCAATGGTTCCCGGCGTTCCGCGCCATCCGCGAGTTGAACCTGTTCTAAATGAAAACCCCCGGCCGGGGCCGGGGGTTTCACTTGGTTTCGGGTATTGGGTCCCAGGTTCTAGGACGATTTCTTTTTCTTCTTTTTCTTCTTTTTGACCTTGCAGTTCGTCTTACAGTTCTTCTTGTAGACCTTCATGATGTTCCGGGCCTTGCGCTGAAGATCCTTGCTCGTCGCCAAAACCTTCTTGGTGATCGCATCGAGCTCTGCCCCCGAGAGAGGCTGGATATTGGCCAGGCGCTTCTTGGCGTCGGCGAGCAAGCCGGGATCCTTCATGGTCTTGTCGAAGGCGGCACGCAGCGCCTTGACCCGGTCCATCGGCACGCCCGGCGCCGCGATGAGGGTACGGCCAACCGCGCCACCCACCGACAGGAACTCTAAGATGGCCTTGTCTTCGGCGTTGTTGGTGAGCTCCTGCATCAACGGAATGTTGGGCAATTCCATCTCACGCTTGAGGCCGATCTGAACCAGCGGGATCAGGGTCTTGTTGGTGATGTCGTCCATGTGCCGGATGCGCCAGCTCGCCCAGGCGCTCGACTGGGCGTCGGTATCACCGCGCGCCATGGCGAGGCTCTGGGGCGCCGAGCCCTTGTAACCGCATATCTGGCGGAACTTGAGGCCGAGCAGCGCATTCATCGCCCGGGGCATGATGAAGGTCTGGGAACCCCGGCCGGAACAGCCAATGATCAGCTCCATCTTTTTCAGGTCCTGGATGGACCGGGCCTTATGGCGTTTGTGGACCATGACCACCGGGTTCACCGGCGTGATGCGGCCGATGTAGCGCATCTTGGTGGCGTCGTATTTCGCCTTCTTGGGGAACAGAATCTGGCCGACGGCCAGGGTGTCCGCCAGGAAGCCGAGGACGGTGCCGTCCCTGGGCGCACGGTTGTAAAGATAATTGGCGGCCTTCATGCCGCCGCCGCCCGACTTATGCTGGGTGATGAAGGTCGGGTTGCCGGCCATGTGCTTGCCCATATAGCGCGCCACCAGGCGCGAATAGACGCCGTAGGACCCGCCGGTCGAAAAGCCGACGATGAAGGTGACGTCACGTCCCTTGTAGAAATCGGCGACCGAGGCGGCCTGGGCCTTGGGTATGGAGGTGAGGCCGGCGGCGAGGGCCGCGGCCACGATGGCGATGGATGTAGGTTTCAGCATCAAGGTTCTCCTTTGACTGTAAGCTTCCTAGTAATTTCCCGTTTAATCGCGGTGTTGCCGGAGGCTATGACATCGCAGGCCCTAGGGCAACCGTTCGCATCCGTTCCTAGGACTAGGGTCCGGACCCTAAGGCGGGTGCGCTGCCGGTTGGTGCCGGTTCCCATTGGTGCTAGGCTTGGCCTAAGCGCGCGCCAATCGAAAAACCCGCGCACATCAGGGACAAAACAGGAAAGGCCCAACCATGACTCCCCAACCCATGACCCACCAACCCATTCCGCCCCGGGCCCGGCTCGGCTTCATCATTCCGTCCTCGAACCGCATGGCCGAACCCAATTTCCAGCGTTTTGCGCCCAAAGGCGTGGTGCCCCATTTCATGCGCCTGCGCATGACCGGGAGCCACTCCATACCGCTCGCCGAGCTCATGTCGCGCATCGAGGACGCCGCCGCCATCCTCGGCGACGCCAAATGCGACGTCACCGTGCTGCAATGCACCGGCACGTCGATGTCGGGCGGCTTCGGCGCCGAGCGTGAGGTCATCGCCACCATCGAGCGTGCCACCGGCGGCCGCCCAGCGCTGACCACGGCGACGTGTCTGATGACGGCGCTGGAGACCCTGGGCGCGCGGAAGCTCGTCTTCGTGTCGGAAACCGGCGAGGACGGCCACGGCAAGAAACGCCAGTTCTTGGCCGATGCCGGCTATGACATCGTCGCCGACAAGCCCGCAAACCTTGCCGGCAGCGATGAATCCTGCGTCACGCCGCCTGAGTTCTGGGCCGATCTGGTGCGCGCCATGAAAACGCCCGAGGCGCAAGCCTATTTCATCAGCTGCGCCAACATCCAAGCCATCGATGTCATCGAACAGCTCGAGGCCGAACTCGACCGCCCGGTGGTGACGTCGAACCAGGTGGCGCTGTGGCACGCGCTGCGCACCGCCGGCATCATGGATGATCTCCCCGGCCTCGGCCGCCTTGGCCGGCTCAAGCAACCCGCCACCCTGGCCGCGTAGGGGGCTTAATCCTCGGCTGGGACCAAAGCGTCGAGGGGTAGCATGAGCAACACGATTCCATTC
>JAZFWG010000183.1:0-2552 GCA_036448135.1 Alphaproteobacteria bacterium | reverse complement strand
TCCATCACGTCTTGCTTGGCGAGGCCAAGGCCCTGATCCCATACCACCGTCACCATCCAATAGCTGCTTTTGGTCCCCGGCGCCTCGAAGTTGAGGCCGAGGCACGGTATGGCCGTAAGACGGTCTTGATAGAGGGAAAAAATCCGGCGCTTGCCATCGACGAGCTCGTCGATACGCTCCAGCTGGGCAAGTCCCAGTGCGGCCTGCATGGCGCTCATCTTGTACTTGAACGCGACCTCGGAATTGAAGAAGCCGGTATCGCCCGGCTCGCGTCCGTGATCGCACAAGGCGCGCATGCGGTCATGGAGCGCCCGGTCGTCGGTGACGACCATGCCGCCCTCACCCGTGGTCATGGTCTTGGAGCCGTGAAAGCTGAAAACCCCGGCATCGCCCAGGCTTCCCGCCCGCCGGCCCTGGTATTCCGAGCCCACCGCCTCGGCGGCGTCCTCAATCACCGCAATGCCGTGGCGGCGAGCGCGGTCATGGATGGCATCCATCTCGGCCATGTTGCCGTAAAGATCGACCGGGATGACGGCCTTGGTGCGCTCCGTGATGCAGCGCTCGAAACCTTCGCCAGTCATGCACCAGGTGGCTTCGTCGACATCGGCGAAAATAGGCGTCGCCCCCACATAGGAGATCGGCGCCGCGCTGGCGATCCAGGTAATGTCGGGCACGATGACCTCATCGCCGGGCCCAACGCCAAGGGCGGCGAGGGACAGGTGAATCGCCGAGGTACAGCTCGGCAGCGATATGGCAAAGCGGGTCCCGATATATTTCGCGAACGCCGCCTCGAAACGCGCGTTGAAGGCGCCCGCATTCTCGAACCAACCGTTGGCGGCGGCATCGGCCACATATTCGACCTCCTTCTTGGTGATCGACGGGCCGGCGATTGGGATGGGCTTTTTCATGGTGCAAATCCTGCCCTAGCCGCTGAGGGCAAATGGTGTCTCGGCACAAGACGCCGAAGTCGTGGGCCGCGCCGGCACGCCGACCACAAGGCAGTCGTCGGGAACGTCGCGGGTCACCACGGCGCCGGCGCCAACCATCGCCCCGGCGCCAATGAAAACGCGCGGCAGCACCGTGGCGTTGGAACCGATGGTGGCAAAGTCCCCAACGGTTACGCAGCCGGCCAAGGTCGCGCCGGGCATGACATGGACGCCGTCGCCAAGCACGCATTCATGATCAACCGAGGCATTGGTATTGACGATACATTGACGGCCAAGGACGGCATCTTCGGAGATCGCCGCCATGGCCATGATCTGGCAGCCATCACCCAACCGCGCGCTGTCGGCAACCCAGGCCCTTGGGTGCACGGCGGTGAGTGGCCGAAGCCCTTCGGCAATAAGGTTGTCGGCAATGGCGCACCGTTCGCGGCCATAGGCCCCGCCTATGGCAACGGCGAAGGCCAAATCCCGGTCCCCATGGTCCACCAGCCAAGCCTTGAGAGTAGAATCACCGGTCATGAAGAGGATATCGCGGAAGGGTGGAGCAAGGCCGGGATCACGGTCATAGACCGCGCAAACCGAATGGCCCGCGGCCTCGATGATCGGCCGCAGCACCTTGGCCTGGCCAAGGGCGCCCCACAGCAAAACCTCGGGCTTATCCCCTTCGGCCTTCATCAATCTTTTACCCGCCTGAGAAAACCGCCAGGCGAACTGGTCATGAGAAGCTTGGCATTGATGAAGGGATCGGGTGTGAAGTGATTGTACTCGCCGAGAAATGCCTTGAGAGCCGTCGCTGGATTGTCACCAGGTCCCCAGGGGCGTGGCCGATGGTCCTGGACCGGCAAGTCCTCGACGATGGTATCGGCAACGATGAGGAACTGTCCTTCCGTCACCAGCGGCGAATAGAGCCGTAGCTCTTCGAGGACATGATCGTGGGTGTGGTTGGAATCGAGCACCACCATGACCCGGGCGCCCCCCGGGATACGTTCCTTGACGGTGCTGACGATGTCAGGGTCGATGGATGATCCCTCGATCATATGAATTCGTTTGGACAAGGGGTGGGATTCTATAGAATCCCGGTTGTGGGGCCGAATATCGATATCGATGCCGATGACCTCGCCCGTACCGATCAGCTCCAGCAACGAAGCGAAGAAGATGAGCGATCCGCCGCGGGCAATTCCGGTCTCTATGATGATCTGGGGTTTGGTCTCCCACACCACCTCCTGGGCCGCGATCACGTCCGGCGGCAATTGAATGATGGGAACGCCGAGCCAGCTCCACTGATAAGACCAGTTGTGGCGGTCCGAACGCGTCAACACGTCTAGGGCCTGGGCCTGGGTAGCCTTATCGGCTGCCATGTCTGCGGCATACTGGCGTTTGGTTTTTTCGAATTCTGCCCGGTCGTCCACCATAAAACTCCTTGCCTGTAATGAAGTCTTCACAGCCCTACGAATTGTCCTAGCGCAGGCCGTGGAGCTCGGCGACCTGACAAAGCATTTCCTGGAATTGATAAATGAACCGATCATTATCGCAAAGTGGTGAAGCTTCCATCACCTCCCTCAGGCCATGCCGCCAAGCCAGAAGCTTGTCATGTTCACCGGCAAGCCG
>JAZFWG010000182.1:0-2560 GCA_036448135.1 Alphaproteobacteria bacterium | reverse complement strand
TGGCCCCGTTCCATCGACGACAGCGCGGCGCGGGCGGAATGGGGCTGGTCGCCGGGTTTCGATCTCGCGGCGATGACCGCCGATATGATTGAAAAACTTCGCGTCCGGCTCAAGCCCGCCAAATAGGCCAGCGGTCACCATTCGGCCAGCGGTCACCACCAAGGAGGCCCCCATGCCCAGTCAAAATCTCGAAGCGATCCTGGCGAGCGAGCTTAAGGCCATGGCCGATGCCGGCAGCCTCAAGGGCGCGGAATCCGTCATCACCGGCGTGATCCCGCCCGGCGACGGCAAGGGGCCGCGCTATCGGCTGGCGGGCGAGGGCGACAAGGGGTATCTCCGGATGAATTCCAACGGCTATCTCGGCATGGCGCGGCACGCAGACGTGGCGGCGGCGGAAGAGGCGGCGACCCGCGCCTTCGGCGCCGGGCCCGGGGCGGTGCGCTTCATCAGCGGCACGTCGGCGCCCCATGTGGAGTTGGAGGGCCGCCTCGCCCGGTTTCACAACCGCGAGGCGGCGATGATATTCAGTTCCGCCTACGCCACGGTGATGGGGATCCTGCCGGCGCTGATCACGCCCGAGACCGCGGTGATCAGCGATGAGCTCAACCACAACTGCATCATCAACGCCTCACGCCTGGCGCGGCCGGGGCAGAAGCATGTCTATAAGCACCTCGACATGGACGAACTGGAAGGCGCGCTGGCGGCGTCGGCCAAGACCATGAGGCGCGCCATCATCGTCACCGACGGCATCTTCTCCATGCGCGGCGATCACGCACCCTTGGCCTATATCATGGGCCTGGCCCAGAGCTTCGACCAACATTTCCCGGAAAACGTCCTGGTGGTGGTCGACGATTCCCACGGCGTCGGCGCTTGCGGGCCGACAGGCCGCGGCACCGAGGAGATCACCGCCTCGGCGCACGCCGATATTCTCATCGCCACCCTGGGCAAGGCCTTCGGCGTCAATGGCGGCTATGTGGCGGCGAGCGCGGCGCTGATCGCCTATTTGCGCGAAAAATCGCCGTTTTACATCTATTCCAACCCCATCACCCCGGGCGAGGCGGCGGCCGCGGCCAAGGCGCTGGAAATCCTCGACGGGCCCGATGGCCAAGCGCGGCTCGAGCATTTGCGCGAGATGACGGAGCGCTTCGAACACGGCCTGGTGGCGCTGGGGTTGGAGACCATAGAGGGGGCGCATCCCATCAAGCCCCTGATGGTGCGCGATGCCAATGAGACCGCGGCACTGGTGGCGCATCTCAAGGACCACGGCATCCTGGCCACCGCCCTCAGCTATCCCGTCGTGCCCAAGGGCGAAGACGAGATCCGCTTCCAGATCTCCGCCGATCACACCGAGGCGGATGTGGACGAAGTGCTCGACGTGCTCGCCGCCTACCGCAAGGCGGGCTAGCCCGCCTCGACGATCTCCGCCTTGGTGCTGTCGATGAAGCCCAGCACCTCGCCCTTTTCGCGCTCCGGCACCTGGAATTTTTCCAGGGTCGCGCTGAGATGGCCGACCATGCGCGCCCAGTCGTCCTCATCGATGCCCATGCCCTTGTGGGAGGTGGCCATGTCGCGGCCGGTGTAGTACATCGGCCCGCCGGCGGCAGACGAGAGGAAATCAATCAAGAGCTGCTTCTCGCGGGCGATACCTTCATAGCCGCCAAGACGTTCATAAAGGCTCGCGTCCGCCATATTTATCTTCTTGGTTGTGGGGCATATTTTTGTGGGGATCGCATCCCGCCCTGTCAACCATCCATGTTAGCCTCATTCAGTGCCGATCGCACTTTGGAGGAAAACCACCATGCCCCGTTTGATTCTGCCGGTCCTCGCCGCACTCATGCTTTTTGCCTCCCAACCGGCGGCGGAGACTGCTGCGCCCTATTCCGGAACCAAGGTGGTCGACACCGGCCAGCCCTTTGCTCCCTTCGTGACACGGGTGCTCGCTGCTGTGCGCGCCAACGGGCTGGGGGTGGTGGCCCAGGCCTGCGCCAATTGCGGTGCCAAATCCATCGGCGTCACCATCCCGGGCAATCGGGTGATCATGGTGTTCCATCCGAAATTCGCCGTCCGCATGTTGAAGGCCAGCGTTGCGGCGGGAATCGAGGCGCCGCTTCGCCTCTATGTCACCGAGCGGCCCGGCGGGTTGGCGCGTTTGACCTACCGGCTGCCCAGCCATGTTTTCGCGCCCTATGGGGTGGCCGCGCTGGACGCCATGGCCAAGGATCTGGACGGCATCTTCGCCCGCATCACCCGCGATGTGATGGCCGCGAAATGACCGCGAAGATCAAAGCCGGCGGAAACTGCTCTAACTATCACTTGTTGCGCAGTTGTTGCGCCGAGTGGGGGGTGGGCAGCACGATGTCGAAGCCGATATTGATGGCGTCCGCCTCCATGCCGTCTTCCAGCGGCATCTGCTTCCCCATCACCCGGCCGTCCTGGTTGAGGCGGCGGTGGCGGATCAGCAATTCGTCCTTATCATTGAGCTCTTCGCCGGGCAAGTACATCTGCGTCACCAGCCGGTCATATTGGGTGGTGACCTGGAAATGGATGTGGGGCGGGCGCC
>JAZFWG010000181.1:0-5144 GCA_036448135.1 Alphaproteobacteria bacterium | reverse complement strand
ATCGCCACCCTGGGCACCGCCATCACCTTCTTCATTGCCTTTCCCCTGGCCTTCGTGGCGGCACGCAACACCACCCCCAATGCCGCCACCTGGTTCATCGGCCGCTTCATCCTGGTCACCTCGCGCTCGGTGAACACGGTGGTGTGGGGGCTGTTGTTCGTCGCCATCTTCGGCCCCGGCCCGGTGGCGGGGATCTGGGCGGTGGTGGCGCGGTCGATCGGCTTCGTCGGCAAACTGATCGCCGAGGCCATCGAGGAAATCGATGCCGGCACGATCGAAGCCATCGAAGCCACCGGCGCGTCGCGGCTCCAGGTGCTGCTGGTCGGGGTGGTGCCCCAGGTGCTGCCGGTGGTGTTCGGCACCATCGTCTATCGCTGGGACATCAACATCCGCGAATCCACGGTGCTCGGCTTCGTCGGCGCCGGCGGCATCGGCATCCAGCTTTACGCCTCCATCAACCAATTCGCCTGGCATGAGGTGTCGGTGATGTTGCTCGCCGTCTTCGGCGTGGTGCTGGTCAGTGAGTTGGTCTCGGCCACGGTCCGCAAGCACATCACCTGAAGGGCCAAGGCGCGGATGATTTGCCTGTTCCGCCTCCCTAACAGCGCCAGTGACCTCGCCGCCAGCATCATCGAGCTCACATTTCACATCGCGCGGGCCAGGCTCGACGTGCCCTATGCGACGTTGATCAGGTATCTGAGTTAGGGTGGGTACGGCAATGCAGTGATTCCGGTACACCTGTCATTCAAAAGGTCTTCAGAAATGACAGCTGGCGTCGATATGGTCACATAGTGCGTTCGTGGAGCTGTGCTCGAAGTCCAGCAATGAAATTCCGCACCAATACCTCCGATAGGCCGTCGACCGTTTCGGAGGTGACCATCCCCAGCTTGCCCGATGCCGCCAGCGAACAGATCCCGTGCAGCCCGCTCCACAGGGCGGTCGCCGCCGCATGGCTTTGCTCCTTTTCACCGTCCGGCAGCAGCGGCGCCAGGGCCTCGGCAAGCACTCCCCGCAGGCGCCGAATCTTTGAGAGATACCACTCAGGCATCGGGTGGCCGGGGGGCCACACATGTCCGAAAATGACGTGCCACAGATTGGCGTTGTCGCGGACGAAATCGAGGTAGGTCCGGACAATGGCGCGGATCAGTGATTCGACGTCGCCGCCGGTATCAAGCTTCATCAACGCGTCATACAGGGCATCGAAGGTCTTGCCGTTGAGATGCAAAATCAGCGTGTCGAGATTATCGAACACGTTGTAAAGGGAGCCCACCGAACAGCCGACCCGTTTGGCGATTTTGCGCGCGGTGAGCCCCGCCAAACCCTCGGCCTCAGCGATGGATGTAGCTGCCGCGATGGCGTCTTCGAAGATTTTCTGGCGCCGCTGTTCGGTGTTCCTTGCCATGCCGCCCATCCTATCCCATTGGAATCTCTGATGTCTATGAACATAGTTCAAATATTTATGAACTAAGTTCAAAAATATGTTGAACTTGGTTCAATTTTTAGGTATATCCTTGAACATCGTTCAAATACCGCTGCTAAAAACGTCATAAATGGCGGTATTACAGGGCATAACGAACGATGGAGGCTTTCGCTATGGAGATGCGACTAACAGACTATCCCGCCTACTGGGCCTATCACATCACCCAGCATCGGCGGCCCGGCAATCGCGCCCTTCATTACCTCGGATCGGCTTGTCTGGTTGCCTTCGTAACCGAGGCGATCGTGATGGGAATCTGGTTGCCGGTCCCCGCCGCGCTGGCCGCCGCCTTCGGTCCGGGGCTGGTTGGCCATGTCCTGTTTGAAAAATCAAAACCCGAGAAACATCACTATCCGGTCTGGGCCGTCATCAGCGATCTCAGGATGCTGGGGCTGTTTCTGACCGGCCGCCTGGCGCGCGCCTTCGATCTCCCTGGGGCGCGGCGCCGAGCGGTCCCCGGTACGACGGCAAGCGAGGGTTAGGGTGATGGACGCAACCAGCACCGCATTCCCGCTCGAGCAGATGCCGCGCACTGTACCCTGCCGCGAGATCGATCATGGTGACGCATCCTTGACGCAGCTTGCCGATGACGGGCCGTTATCCTCCGCCCGGCGGGAGTCGGATCCCGCGATCTACGGCCGCGCTATCGAGAATTTCATCGGTACGGTCAAGGTCCCGGTCGGGCTCGCCGGGCCGTTGCGCGTGCATGGCGAGTTCGCAGACGGTCTTTACCAACTGCCGCTTGCAACCACCGAGGCCACTCTGGTTGCGTCCTACAACCGTGGGGCCGAAGCGATCAATGCGGCTGGCGGCTGCCGGACAGCGCTGCTTGCCGAAGCGATCAGCCGAGTGCCCGGATTCGCTTTTGCCGATCTCGGCGAGGCGACGCTGTTCGCAAGCTGGGCCGCCGCCCATGTCAGTGATATCCGCCGCATTGCCGAAGCCACCAGCGCCCACGGCAAGCTGGTCGATCTCGAGACCACGGTCGAGGGCAACCACGTCTTTCTGCATCTCGACTTCACCACCGGCGATGCCGCGGGCCAGAACATGGTGACCATCGCCGCCAAAGCGGTATGCAGCTATATCCGCGACACGGCGCCGGTCCGCCCACGCCGGGTCATGGTCGAATCAAACGCATCCGGTGACAAGAAGGCCAGCGCTCGCTCGTTCATCTCGGTACGCGGCAAACGCGTCTCGGCCGAGGTGGTGCTGCCGGCTGAAATCGTCCGGCGCCGGCTTGGCGTGACGCCCGAAAGCCTCGCGGACGGGTGGCGCATGGGCGCGCTTGGCGCCGTGCTCACCGGAACAATCGGCATCCAGGGCCACTTCGCCAACGGGCTGGCGGCGCTTTACATCGCCTGCGGTCAGGACGCTGCCTGTGTCGCCGAATCGGCGGTCGGCGTTACCCGCTTCGAACTTGCGCCCGATGGCGGACTGTACGCGGCGGTGACGCTTCCCAACATCGTTGTCGGCACGGTCGGCGGCGGCTCCCGATTGCCGAGCCAGCGCACATGTCTCGATCTGATGGGCCTCGCCGGGCCTGGCAGTGCCCGCGCCCTGGCCGAGATCTGCGCCGGCCTCTGCCTCGCCGGAGAGTTGTCGCTGGGGGCGGCCATGTGCGCCGGCGTCTTCACCCGCGCCCATCAAGTCTTCGGTCGCCACCGGGCGCGGCGAGGCACCGTGGTTTCCGGCCATCCAGGGGAGGGACGCTGACATGACCGCGCTCGCGCTTACCGGCTTTCCCCGCCGCATGGGGATCTATCTCGCCGAAATGTATCCGGTTTTCCAGCGGTTCGCCCTGGCGGCGCTGATCTATGGTGCGCTCGCGGTCTTTGCCGGGCGGGTTCACGGAGCGCCGCCTGGGTTCCTTACCGTGTCCGGCGCCATTGCGGTCGCCAGCATCTTCGCCATGCACCTGATCGTCCGGCTGATGGACGAGCTCAAGGACAAGGATATCGATGCAAGGCTGTTTCCCGACCGCCCGCTGCCTTCGGGCCGCGTGCTTGAGAGCGACATCGTGATCGCACTCCTATTGGTGATTGCACTCTATGTGGCCGCCAATCTGTGGTCAGGGGCGGCGGTCTGGATGGCGCTTGGGGTGCTGGGCTACGCGCTCCTCATGTTTCGCCATTTCTTCATGCCGGCGATCCTGAATGACAGCCTGCCGCTCACCGTTGCCACCCATAATCCCCTGTTTCCCCTTATTTTCGTCTACGGGTTTGCGATGTTTGCCGGCGAAAACGGCCTTGTCTTCACCGCTCTCGCCTGGGGCCCCGTCACGCTGTTCATCCTTATGGTGTGGGCGACGGTGCTCGGCTGGGAGATCGCCCGCAAGATCCGGGCCCCCGGCCGCGAAGACGACTATGTCACCTATTCCCGCCTGTTCGGCCGCACATCCGCGGTTGCGCTCGCAGCCGCCCTTCAGGCGACCGCCCTCGCCATCGGCATCTGGTTCTGGCTGGCCTATTCGCTCCCCTGGTTCTATCCAGTGATGCTTGCTGGCGGCTTCGCGCTGGTGGCTTGGCGTCACGTCCAATTCCTCGGCGACCCCGCGCGCCATGAAACCGCCCTCAGGCCGACGGCCGAGGCCTACATCTTCATGGTACTGGCCGCCCAGATTTTTGGCTTTGTCGATCCCGGCTGGTGGGAGGTATATCGATGACCTCCCTTCCGGTGCAGCTTGTTCCCTCCTCCGCCCCGCTTTCAGGGCTGAGCGAGGCGGAGCTTGGCGGCAAGGCATGGAACCTCCATCGCCTGCGTGCCGCCGGATTTGATGTTCCAGACTGGTGGGTCGTCCCGTCCCGTCATTTCCGCGCGGCGCTCGGTGACCGCGCAGCCGCGATCGATGCGATTACCGGTGGCATCGATTTTACTGACCGGGGCTTGATCGAGGCTGCCGCGGATGCCATCCGCGACATCGTCATCGGCGCCACGCTGCCTGCCGCTCTCCGCCGAGAGCTGGCGGAAACCGTTGTTGGTGAGACGGCCGAGGCGCGCTTTGCCGTCCGTTCCTCCGTTCCGGGAGAGGATTCAGCGGCCAATTCCTTTGCCGGGCAGATGGACACGGTCCTGAATGTTCCGCCAGCCGAGATCGAGGCACGCATTCGCGAGGTCTGGGCGTCAGCCTATTCGGCGCGCTCTCTGCTATACCGCCATCGCCGTGAGCTTGCGCTGCAAGCGGTGTCGCCTGCTGTCGTTATCCAGCGCATGCTGCCCTCTGTTGCTGCCGGGGTGATGTTCACCCGCGATCCCGAGACCGCCGACCGCCGCTCGATCATCTCCGCCGCCCACGGGCTGTGTGAAGGCGTAACAAGCGATGCGGTCGAGACCGACACCTATTTGTGCGATGCCGGCGGCGCGATCGAGAAGCAGATCGCGGAGAAGACTCTTCGTATCATCTCGCTTGACGATGGCGGGGTCGGCGAGGCGGCGTTGCCCCACGCAATGAGCCGCGCCCCGGTGCTCGACGACGGTCAAATCCTTACGCTGAACCAGACCGGCCGCCGTGCCGAGACATATTTCGGCGCTCCCCAGGATATCGAATGGGCGTTCGACGCGACCGGACGATGCTGGTTGCTGCAGGCTCGCCCCATCGTCTTCGCCGCCCCTGTCGCTCCGGCCGGGCGGCTTCAGGTGTGGGACAATTCCAACATCGTCGAAAGCTATC
>JAZFWG010000180.1:0-3154 GCA_036448135.1 Alphaproteobacteria bacterium | reverse complement strand
GATAGGGCGCCCCGATATCGAGCCACTGATCCCAGTCCAGCGCTACCAGGGGGTCGTCCTCGCCGATGCCGTCGAGATAGCGTGCCACGGCGGCGTTGACCGGGGCTTCCGTGTCGATGGTCATATTTCTCTCCCTTCCTCGCCCTCGGGGCGCTTTTGTTGAACCTAAAATCCGATCGCCGCACGATCAGTGGAGCGTGGTGCCTCCGGAAACGTCGATGCAGGCGCCCGTCACGTGGGATGCTTCCGGCGACAAAAGCCATGTCACCGCCGAGCCGATATCGCTTTCGGACGTGGGGCGGCCGAGCGGCGCTTGGGTGGCGCCGTCGCCGGCACCCTTCCAGCGCGCATCGGCGTTGCCCGGCGCGATGGAATTGATTCTGACCCCATAGTCCGCGCATTCCAGCACCATGGTCTGGGTAAACAGGATGATTCCGGCCTTGGCGGCGGAATAGTGCGCGGCGCCGGCTCCGCCTCTCAGGCCGCGGCTTGCGGCAATGGAAACGATCGCGCCGTCTCCTTGTTCCTTCATGACGGACAGGGCCGCATGGACGCTATTGAGCACCCCTTTGAGATTTGTATCAATGATCCGGCGCCAGTCCCCGGGGGGTATCTCCGCCAGCGGTTTGCGGCTGATACCGAGGCCACGCAACCCGCCCGCGCAGTTGACCAGGGCGTTCATAGAACCGAATGTTTTAACCGTTTGGCCAACGACCTCGCGGACCCGGGTAGGGTCGGTCACGTCCATTTCCGTGACCTCCACGCGGACATTTCCGGAAAGGGAGGCCGCCACCTGTTCGGCGCCCGATGTGTTGATATCGGTGAGCGCCAAGTCCCAACCGCCCTTTGCCAGGGCCTTGGCGATTCCCTCGCCCATCAGGCTGGCGGCGCCGGTGATTAATGCAGTCCCCATTCTCATCCGCTCTTCAGTGCAACCTGATGCCGCCGGTGATGTCGAGGCAGGCGCCGGTGATATAGCCCGCGCGATCAGACATCAGAAAGGCCGCGGCATTCCCCATGTCGGTGCCGCGCCCGAAACGGCCGAGCGGCGAGGTGCGGCCACTGCCGGGGCGAACAGCCTCTTCCTCTCGCTGCATGCGCTCCATTTCCTCGATGGGTTTGGCCCGGGTCTCGGTCCGGCCCGGCGCGATGCAGTTGGCGCGCACCCCCTTCGGTCCCGCTTCCTGGGCGATGGATTGGGTCAACGCAATGACTCCGGCCTTGCAGGCGGAATAGACAGACGCATGGCGCTGGCGCAGATGGGGCGGCCCGCCCCGGATGCCCGCGCCCGACGCGGTATTCACGATGGCCCCGCCGCCGCCCGCATAAAGCACCGGCAGCACCGCATGACAGGTGTTGTAGACACCATTCAAATGAACCTCGATATTGCGGCCCCATTCATCGGGCGAGGTCTCGATGAACGGTCCGGAGGTGAGATCCAGATTGCGTCCGCCGCCGGCCGCCGTCACCAGGCCGGCTAAGCCACCATGGTCGGCGTCCGCCTCGGCCACCATCTGGTGGACCGCATCGAAATCGGTCACGTCGAGTCCGTAGGCCGCAAGCACGCCTGCGCCGATATCCTCCGCCACCGTCTCAGCCTCCAGGGTGTCGATATCCGCCAGCACCACCTGCCACCCATCTTCCACCAGCGCTCGGGCACAAGCCCGTCCGATGGCACCGGCGCCGCCCGTGACCAGAACCGTTCCCATGGCCGGCTCAGTAATCGCCCATGGGCCGGTAGTCGGGCGGCTCGAGGTTGGCCGCCATGCACAGCGTGGCAATATCCCGGCGATGGGTGAACCAGACCAAATCCTCATGTTTCTTGACGTAGCGGATCATCTTCTCCCAGGCATAGGCGAGGTAGGGCCGGCCGCCGAACTCGGCGTGGACCAATGCGTCGATGCGGCCCGGGCGGCCGCGCTTGGCTTCCTCGACGACGAAGTCGAACGCGTCCTTGAAACCTTCGTAGGCCACCGTGCCGCTCGACACGCCGCCGCCCCAGGCGCGGATATCGTTGAAATACCAATGCTTGGGAATGATGGTGATGGGCTTGCCGTTGGCCCTGACCACATAGGGAAGATCGTCGTCGGATTGATCACCGCACCAAGTATAACCCTCGTCGGCCAGGATACCGATGGTCTCGGGGGTATGTCCCCCGCCGGGCCCGACCCAGCCGACGGGCGGGGCGCCGGTCACCGCCTCGATGACGCGGTTGCACTCCCTGATCTCGGCGCGCTGCTGATCCGGTGTCAGATCGGTGATCTTGATATCATTGGTGGTGCCGTGGCCGGCGATCTCATGTCCGGCATCGTGGAGCGCCTTGACCGCATCGGGCCAGCGTTGGCAAGCGAGCCCATTGACGTCGATGGTGGCGCCGACGCCGGTGCGCTCGCAGATCTCCATGATTCGCCAAATCCCCACATTGCCGCCGTAATTGGAATGGGAAATGGAGGCAAGGTTGACGTCGAGGCCGGATTGCCGCTTGAAGTGCCCGCCCTTGGTGAAGGCCTCCAACGCTACCGTGAAGGTCGCGCAGATCATCTTGCCGCCCGGCCAATCAATGGTGCGACGCATGATGTCCCGATCCTCCCCTCATGGCGGAGACGTTCTAGCCCTTGGGATTCCGCCGGTTGTGAAAAAGGGTACTCCCTCGGCGAGGGCCATCGCAAGCCCGCGGCGCCCGGAGAAGGGGCGCAGACTTGACTCGCGGGTGGCTCGGGGGGAGAGTCTCTGAGGTGCGGCGCGGCAGCCGGGCAGGGGAATACCGCCGCGGCGGCCCAGGCTGGAAGCCTGCACCAACATGTCTATAACCAGGGAGGCCCAATCATGACCCGCAAATTCCTTAGCTTGACCATCGCCTTCGCATCCTTGGCGGCGTTTTTGGTTGCCGTCACGGCGCCGGCGGGCGCACAGAGCCTGTCGGCCAACGAAAAGCTTTACGCTGAGCTTGCCAAGCTGCCCGCCAAGGAGCGCCAGGCGCGTCTCGTGGCCGGCGCCAAGAAGGAAGGCACAATCGAGATGATCCATTCGCTCCGGCGCAAGCTGGGGCGCAACCACATCAAGGGCTTCACCAAGAAGTATCCCTTCATCAAGGTGAAGAACTCGGACATGGGCTCCCAGGACGCGGCCGAGCGGGTGGTGGCGGAAGAAACCG
>JAZFWG010000179.1:0-4650 GCA_036448135.1 Alphaproteobacteria bacterium | reverse complement strand
GCGAAAGCGCAATCTCTCAGCCCTTTTCGCCCCCAAGGACGCCCATTGGGAGCATTGGAACACAGGCCCGGTGACCCCGCGCTCGCTCTATCGCGCCCAGTTGCGCGACCGCCTGGGCGCCCAGGCCCTTGCGGCCCTAGATGCGCACACCCCGGCGCCACCGCCACCGCTGGAGCGCTAACCATCCGCCAATCCTTGCCCAGGGGGCGCCGCCAGGGTATATTGGTTTTTTGATGACCGGCGCCGTCACATCAATGGGATACCCCCACCGCCATCTGCTTGGCATCGAAGGGCTATCTCCCGGTGAAATCACCCATCTCCTCGATTTAGCCGATAGCTATTACGACTGCAGCACCGCCGCGGCGGCGAAGCTTTCGGTGCTCTCGGGGCGCACGGTGATGAACCTGTTCTTCGAGGATTCCACCCGCACCCGCACCTCGTTCGAGCTCGCCGGCAAGCGCCTCGGCGGCGATATCATCAATCTGTCGGTGGCGACGTCGTCGATCCGCAAGGGCGAGACCCTGATCGACACCGCGATGACGCTCAACGCCATGCATCCGGACGTTTTGGTGGTGCGCCATTCGCAATCCGGCGCCGTCGAGCTGTTGTCCCAGAAGGTCACCTGCGCCGTGATCAACGCCGGCGACGGCAGCCATGAGCATCCGACCCAGGCGCTGCTCGACGCGCTGACCATCCGCCGCCGCAAGGGGACGCTGCGGGGCCTCAAGGTGGCGATCTGCGGCGATATTCTCCACAGCCGCGTCGCGCGCTCCAACATCTATCTGCTCAACGCCATGGGGGCGCGGGTCCGGGTGGTCGGGCCGCCGACCCTGGTGCCGAAGGTGATCGCGCGCCTCGGCGTCGAGGTTTTCCATAACATGGCCGAGGGGCTCAGGGACTGCGACATCGTCATGATGCTGCGGCTGCAGACCGAACGCATGCACGGCACCTACGTGCCTTCGATACGCGAGCACTTCCATTTCTTCGGCCTCGACTATGATAAG
This sequence comes from Alphaproteobacteria bacterium, assembly GCA_036448135.1. Classification (GTDB taxonomy): domain Bacteria; phylum Pseudomonadota; class Alphaproteobacteria; order SMXQ01; family SMXQ01; genus JAZFWG01. The sequence goes on along the minus strand of JAZFWG010000179.1, from coordinate 3,646 downwards.
CTCGCCGCCGCCAAGCCCGACGCCCTGATCATGCATCCGGGCCCGATCAACCGCGGCGTCGAGATCGACACCGAGGTCGCCGACGATATCGACCGCAGCGTCATCCAGCAGCAGGTCGAGGTCGGCGTCGCCGTGCGCATGGCGTGCCTCGACGCCCTGACCCGGAACCTCGCCCACCAAACCGGGGCGGCGGCGCAATGAGAAGCCCCGGAGCCAGACTGGCAAAACCCAAGCCGCGCCGCGGCGAGGCGAATACGGACGAGACGGTGGTGACGGCGCTGCCGGCACGGCCGGACCTGGCAAGGGTCGCTTATATCAACGCCCGGCTGATGGACCCCAAAAGCGTCCTCGACGTCCCCGGCGTGCTGCTGACCGAGAACGCCGCCATCGCCGATTTCGGCCCCCGGCTTTTCACCGACGGCGTGCCCGATGGCATCACCACCGTCGATTGCGCCGGCCATGTGCTGGCGCCGGGGCTGGTCGATATGCGGGTCCAGCTCGGCGAACCCGGCGAGGAGCACAAGGAAACCACCATCACCGCGGCCCGCGCCGCCGCCGCCGGCGGCGTCACCACCATGGCGTGCCTGCCCAACACCGACCCGGTGATCGACGACGCCGCCCTGGTCGAGATGGTGAAGCAGCGCGGCCGCGAAGCCGGTCTCGTCAACATCCTGCCCTACGGCGCCATCACCAAGGGGCTTGCGGGCGAAGCCATGACCGAGATGGGTCTCCTGGCCGCCGCCGGCGCCGTCGCCTTCACCGACGGCACCCGGGCCGTGGCCGACGCGGTGATGATGCGCCGCGCGCTGAGTTACGCCTCGACCTTCGATCTCTTGATCGTCCAGCATCCGGAGGAGCCGTCGCTCGCCGCCGGCGGCGACATGAACGCCGGCGAGATCGCGGTCCGCCTCGGCCTCCAGGGGATTCCCGCCTGTGCCGAACTCATCATGATTGAGCGCGATTTGCGTCTGTTCGAGACCACCGGCGGGCGCTATCACGTCCCCCATATTTCCACCGCCGCCGCGGTCGACGCCATTCGCCAAGCCAAGGCGCGGGGTTTAAATGTGACCTGCGACACGGCGCCGCCCTATTTCGCCTTGAACGAGACCGCGGTCGGCGAATACCGCACCTTCGCCAAGCTGTCGCCGCCCTTGCGCGGCGAATCCGACCGCCTCGCCATCGTCGAAGGGCTGAAGGACGGCACCATCGACGCCATCGCCTCGGACCACGCCCCCCAGGACCAGGAAAGCAAGCGTTTGCCGTTCCATCAGGCCGAGCCCGGCAGCATCGGGCTCGAGACGCTGCTGCCGCTTGCCCTCGAGCTCAGCCATCGGGGCGACGTTGGGCTGTTGGATGTGCTTCGGGTCATGACCACGGCCCCGGCGGAGCTTCTCGGCCTCGATGCCGGCGCCATGCGCAGGGGCGGGCCCGCCGATCTGGTGCTGTTCGACCCCGACCGGCCGTGGAAGATCGAAGAGAAGGACTTCCAAAGCAAGTCCAAGAATTCGGCGTTCGAAGGCCGCCCGGTCCAGGGCATGAGCCTGCGCACCGTGGTCGCCGGGCGCGACGTGTTCAACCGCGACGGCTGAGATGCCAGACCCCCTCGGCGGTATCGCCTACACTTGGCCGCTTTACGCCGCCTTCGCCCTCGCCTATCTCATCGGCACGATCCCTTTCGGGATGATCCTGACCCGTCTTGCCGGCAAGGGTGACATCCGCGACATCGGGTCCGGCAATATCGGCGCCACCAACGTGCTCCGGACCGGCAACAAGACCCTGGCGGCGCTAACCATGTTGGCCGACATCGGCAAGGGTTGGGCGGTGGTCTTCATGGCCAGCTATTGGGGGCCCGACATGGCGGTGGTGGCGGCTTTGGGCGCGGTCATCGGTCATGTGTTTCCGGTGTGGCTCAAATTCCGTGGCGGCAAGGGCGTCTCCACCACCTTGGGGGTGTTCTTTGGCCTCGCGTGGCCGGTGGCGATACTTGGGTTTCTGACCTGGCTGGTGACCTTGTGGCTGACGCGCTATTCGTCGGTGGCGGCGATAACAAGCCTGTTGTCCGCGCCGCTTTATGCATGGTGGCTGGCGGATATGCAGCGCGTTGAAGTGGCCGGCGTACTGGCGCTCCTGGTGATCGCGCGCCACCACGGCAACATCCGCCGGCTGATCCGGGGCGAGGAACCCAGACTCAGCCGCTGAGACCGCGCGGATTAATTGGGGTACCGGGTCAGGCGCACCAGCCAGAACATGAACAACACGGCCAAGGCGAGCGGCACCAGTTCGACCCCGTAAATGAAGGTCACCGCGGCGCCGACGGCGGCGGGATCGGTGGCATCGCCGAGACCGCCAATATTGGAAAGCATCCCCGCCAAGGCGGCGCCGAAGGCGGTTCCGAGTGAACGGATCGACGGCAACGCGGACGCGGTTATTCTTTCCTCGCCCTTGACCGCGGCCGCCATGGTGCGGGCGAGAAGATGCACGTTGTGGACCCCGATGCCGAACCCGAGGATGAGGGCGCCGAGCGTCAGGACCGCCAGCTGGGGCAATTCGGCCGTCACGGTGATGATGACGAGGCCGGCGAACATGAAAATCGGCCCGGTCACCAGCGCCAGCCTCTCCTTGTCCCCGGACCACCCCGACACCCCAAAGGTGCCGACGGTCCAACCGAACGAAATCACGATGGAGACGAAACTGATGAACAACGGCGTCACGCCGTGGACCACCTGCAACAGAAGCGGCAGGAAAATATTCACCGACGTCTGCACCCCTCCCGCCAGGAATAGGATCCACAGGGCGATGCCGACCGGGGAGCGCGGCGACAAGATCCCCGATGGAAAGAGTCTGTTTTCGGCCACGCGGTCACGGGCGAAGGTCAACCAGATCAGGGCCACCGCGGCGATGATCAGGAGGATACGAAGGACCAGGTGATCGACCGGCCCCGCCAAGGCAACGCAGAACACCCCGGAGGCCAGCATGGTCAACCGCACCACCGGGAAACGGCCCGGGCGGGTGGCGGCCTTCTCGCCTTCCATGGTTACAGGAAGCTTGACCCAGGCCACTATGGAGAAAATCAGGATGAGCGGCACCATGGCCCAGAACGAGCCGCGCCACCATCCGATTTCGGCGAAGACGCCGCCCACCAGCGGCCCCATGAGTTGCGCAATCATCCAGGTGCCTTGGTTCAGGGCCAGGACACGGGTGCGCAGGCGTTCATCGAACAGACCGCTGACAAGCGCCATGCCGCCGCCGGTGACCATCCCACCGGCGAAACCCTGCACCCCGCGCAAGACGATCAGCACCCCCATGTCGGGGGCGATGGCGCACCCCGCCGTCGCCAGCAACAGCGCGATGCCGCTGAAGGTGTAGCCCTTGCGCCTGCCGAGCCGGGCCCACACCGGCCCGACACTTGCGGCGCCGATGATCGAGCCAATGGTGTAGACCATCGCTACCCAGGTGTAGTAGTTCGCGCCGCCGATATCGCCGACCACGGTCGGCATGATGATGGCGATGACCAGGATCTGCAGGGCGTGAAGGGCGGTGCCGAGGATGAGGAGGACGGTATAGAACCCGCGCCCTTCGCGGAACAATTCCGCCCAGGGCGCCTTCTGGGGCCCGGTTTCGGCCCCTTTGGTTTGCTCGTCGCTCA
>JAZFWG010000178.1:0-3548 GCA_036448135.1 Alphaproteobacteria bacterium | reverse complement strand
AGTCGTCGTTCGAATAGCTCATCGTCTTGGCGAGGTCGCGAAAATTCTGCGACACTTTATCGGTAAAGGCCTGCGGATCCATGCCGGCATCGGCGGCGGATTTTTCCACCTTCTGGCCATGCTCATCGGTTCCGGTCAGGAAATGAACCTGATACCCATCGAGCCGCTTGAACCGCGCCAGCACGTCGCAGGCAAGCGTGGTGTAAGCATGCCCGATATGGGGCACGTCATTGACGTAATAGATCGGCGTCGTAATGTAATATGGCGAAGCCGCCGACATGGCCTGTTCTCCCGGTACAGCTTGGTCCGCGGCACCGGCCATACCCGAAATGCGCCGTGGATCTATGCGCGCGTTGCGTTCTGAAGGGTTAGAAACGCGGTCAACACGACCTGTTTACGGTCGAGATTGACCCTGTCCACATCGGCGAACAGGCGGGTGATCTTTTCCCATACCTCAAGCCATTGATCAAGACTACGCCGTTCCAGCAAGCGTGCCATCACCTCGCCCTCGCCCGGCACCACATCCTCATGCCCGGCCCCGGTCTTGACGGCGCCCGAGCGGATGGCCCGGGCCAGCCACCAGCTCATCAGACCGGTAAAGGTGCGAAAGGCGCCCTCGCCGCCCCTCTTCGCCAGCCGGTCGCCGAGGCCGTGAATGGCGGTGGTATCGAGCTCGGGCAGGCTATCGATGAGCCCGATGAGTTCGCGGTAGAGGTCAATCCCGCCTTCGGCGGCAAGATCGAGGGCGCGACCAATACTGCCCTCCGCCAATCGAACCAGTTGGGCGGCGTCATCATCAATGAGATCGGGATGGCCGCGGGTGAGCAAGCCCATGACGTCGCCCGGTGCCAGGGGCTGGAGCTGAAGGCGGCGGCAGCGCGAGCGCACGGTCGCCGGCAGCCGGCCCGGGGCGTGGCTCACCAGCAGCATCACGGTGTTGGGCGGCGGTTCCTCCAGCACCTTCAACAAGGCGTTGGCGGCATTGCGGTTCATGTCCTCGGCGCCGTCGACGACGACGATGCGCCAGCCGCCCGCACTGGCGGTCAGGTTGAGAAAACGGACGACGGCGCGCACATCGTCGATGACGATCTCGTTCCGCATGCGCCCGCGCTTTTCATCGAATTTGCGCTCCACCGTCAAAAGATCGGGATGACCGCCGGAGGCGACGCGCTGGAACACCGGATCATCGGGATCGATTTGTAATGTCTCCGGCACCCCGAACAACCCACCCATATCCGGCGTCGCCAGCAGGAACCGCGCGAACCGGTAAGCGAGCGTCGCCTTGCCGATGCCGCGGGCACCGGTGATCAGCCAAGCGTGATGGAGCCGCCCGCTTGACGCCGCCGCCAACAGCTCGCCCCGGGCTTTTTCATGGCCGATGAGTTCGCCATTGGCGCGCGGGGCCGGAAGACTGGTTGGGTTCGCTTCATCAATGATTTTCGGCGCCGTCATGAGGCGCCAACCCCAAGCCGTTGCTTGACCGCGGCGACGATGCTGTCATGGACCTGTTGTTCGCCCTGGCCGGCATCGATGACCACGCAGCGGCTGGGCTCGGCCCGGGAAATGGCGAGGAACCCCTCGCGCACCCGGTCATGAAAAGCCCCGTCCATGCGCTCATAACGGTCTTCCGCCGTCGTGGTCTGGCGGCCTTTGGCACGTCCGAGTCCGGTATCGGGAACGAGATCAAGGATGAGGGTCAGATCGGGGGTGAAATTCCCGATGACAAGACGTTGCAGTTCCGTAATCGTCTCCGCGCCGAGTTGGTGGCCATAGCCCTGATAGGCCATGGTGGAATCGGCAAAGCGGTCGCTGATCACCCATTGGCCGCGCTGAATAGCCGGGCTGATCAGATTGACGACGTGGTCGCGCCGCGCCGCTGAATGGAGCAAGGCTTCACACATCGGGTCCCAGCGGCCGGTATCGCCCGCAACCAATAGTCCGCGGATATCTTCGGCGCCGGGTGATCCCCCCGGTTCCCGGGTGGTGACCACATCGATGCCCGTGGCGCGAAGTTCCGCCGCCAGCAGCGCCGCCTGGGTCGACTTGCCGGCCCCTTCTCCGCCTTCCAGGGTGATGAGTTTTCCAGTCGTGATGGCCAAGATGCCTGGCCCCTCTCCAAGTCCGGCCACCTTAATATCTCAGGGCCATTACCGCAAACCACCCCACAACAGATAGCTGATGGCGGTGCCGATGCGGCCGAAGAAGCCGAGCAACTCGACATCGGCGCCGGCCAGGAGGGGGATCTCCCTGGTCTTGATGCCGGGCGCGGTGATCACCAGCTTGGCGATCTGCTGGCCCTTGGTGATCGGCGCGGGCAGCGGACCGGTATAGACCGCCTTAATCACTGCCTTGCGCCGCGCCATCCGCGGCAAGGTCATGACCAGGTCTTTTTCCAGCACCAGCGGCACCATGCCCTGTTTGCCCAACCACACATCCGCCTCAAACACGGTCTCTCCGGCCTTGAACATGGAAAAGTTGTTGAATTCGCGGAACCCCCATTCGATCAGGCGCTGGGATTCGGTGGAGCGTTGACGCGCGCTTTTTAGTCCATTGACAACCAGGATCAGGCGGCGGTCGTTGCGCACCGCCGAGGCGGTGAGACCATAGCCCCCGGCTTTGGTGTGGCCGGTCTTGAGACCGTCGGCACCCATATTGCGGTAAAGCAACGGATTGCGGTTGCCCTGGCGAATCTTGCCATATTTGAAGTTCTTCTCGGCATAGTAATGGTAATAGTCGGGAAAGTCCGCGATCGTCCGCTTGGCCAGGATGGCGAGGTCGCGGGCAGTGACCATATGGCCTTCCTCGGGCCAACCCGAACTGTTCTTGAACACACTATCCTTAAGGCCAATCTCGCGGGCCTTCCTGTTCATCTCGGCGGCGAAGCTCTTCTCGTCGCCGCCCAATCCCTCGGCGATGACGATGGACGCATCGTTGCCCGACTGGATGATTATGCCACGCAGAAGATCCTCGACCCGTACCCGCTTGTTGACCTCGACGAACATTTTCGAACCCGCCTTGCGCCATGCCTTTTCGCTGACCGGGAGTTCGTCATCGAGTTTCAGCCCGCCAACCTTCAAGCGTTCGAAGGCCAAATACACCGTCATCATTTTGCTCATGGATGATGGCGGCATGAGCTCATCGGCTTGTTTTTCAAACATGATGGCGCCGGTGTGGTAGTCGACCAGGATGGCTTGTTTGGCGATGGTTTCGATCGCCCCCGCCGGCGCCGGCGCCAACAGGACAATCCAGACGGCAATTAAACCGAGTCCCCATCTCAAGCGGGGAAAAGCACGGCGGAGCCTGATATACGGGCACGGAAGACTATCTCGGATCATCAATTTGCTCTCGTGAATATTCGGGATGACATGAAAATCATATCTTCAGCGGGACATCTCAATCGACGATCAATCGGGCCGAGGGATAGCCCGCCCCGATCAAACGATCAAGCATGCGATCGGCGGCCTTCACCGAACCAATGGGGCCTAAACGCACGCGGAACAATTGTTGCGTGCCCAGTTTCACCGCCGTGATCCTGGTGGGGCCGAGCA
>JAZFWG010000177.1:0-17329 GCA_036448135.1 Alphaproteobacteria bacterium | reverse complement strand
CTTTTTTGCTGCCTCCAGCTGATCCAGGCCAAGGACATGCCCTGGACCTCGCCACGTTCGATGGCGACGGTAATGGAGCGAGAGCCCTTATAGCCCTTGACGATCTTCGCCTTGGTGCCGAGCAGGGCACCGACGATGGTCGGCAGCAGGAAGGTGGGCGAACCGGTGCCGGTGGAGCCCAGCTTGACCACTTTCTTCTTCATGTCCGCCAGTGATGTGACGCCGGAATCCTTGCGCACGGCGATAACATGGGGCGTCCCCACCATCGAGCCGAGGAATTGGAATTTGGCGGCGTCGAATTTGACCTTCTTGGGCCGCAGCAACTGCGCGATCACCATGGTATCGACCAACATGCCGATTTCGGAGCCATCCTTGGGCGAGGCGTTGTAGACGAAATTCGTCGCCTTGAGGCCGCCGGCGCCGGTCATGTGCTGGAGCACGATGGTGGGATTGCCCGGAATATGCTTGGGCCAATGCCGTGATGCCAGCCGCCCATACAGCCCATAGGTGCCACCGGGGCTGAAGGAGACGACGATCTTGACGGTTTTGCCGCGGTAGAAATCGGCGACCGATGCCGCGGTGCCGGAGGTGAAGGATCCCAGCAGCAGCGCCGCCGCCACGAAGACTCCAGTGAACATACGATGAGCCATTTCGGTTCTCCCTGTTATGTTGTGTCTTGGCCGGAGCCTAACATCACCGGGTACATGGCGCCATCGGCTTGAAGGGCCCCGGTTTGAGTTTCCGATGCCGCCTTTTACTGGCTGATCGCGCCGGCCTCGGCGACTTCGAGATCGAAGGCTGCCGCCATCAGCGCCTTGGTATAGGAGGTGGCGGGGCGCTCGAAGATCTGATCGGCGGTGCCCGCCTCCATGATGCGGCCGTCCTTGAGGACGATGATGTCATCGGCCAGCGCGCGCACCACCTTGAGATCATGGCTGATGAACAGGTAGGCGAGCTTGTGGCGGCGCTGCAGTTCGCGCAACAGATCGACGATTTGCGCCTGCACCGACATATCCAGCGCCGATGTGGGCTCATCGAGCATGATCAGGCGCGGCTTCAACACCAGCGCCCGGGCGATGGAGATGCGCTGGCGCTGGCCGCCGGAAAATTCATGGGGATAGCGGTGGCGGCTCGCAGGGTCGAGGCCGACCTCGCCGAGGGTCTCGATGATCATGGCCTCGCGTTCGCGGTCATCCTTGCCGATGCCGTGGGTCTGCAACCCTTCCCCCACGATCTGGCCGACCGAAAGCCGCGGGCTCAGGCTGCCGAAGGGGTCCTGGAACACGATCTGCATCTCCCGGCGCAACGGGCGCAGTTGCTTCGAACGCCAGCCTTGGATGTCGTGGCCGCCGAAGATCACCGGCCCCGTGCTTGCGATCAGGCGCAGAAGACCAAGGGCCAGGGTGGTCTTGCCCGAGCCCGATTCGCCGACGATGCCCAATGTCTGGCCTTCGCGGACCGAGACCGAGATGCCGTCCACCGCCTTGATGTAATCGACGGTGCGGCGCAACAGCCCGGCCTTGATCGGGAACCACACCTTGAAACCCTTCGCCGAAAGCACTTCGCGGGCCCCGGCCAGGGATTTGGTGGGCCGGCCCTTGGGTTCGGCCGCGAGCAGGTGCTTGGTGTAGGCATGCTGGGGATCGGAGAACACGCCGTCGACGGACCCGCGCTCGACGATCTTGCCCGCCTGCATGACGTGGACCTGGCTCGCAATCTTGCGGACCACGCCGAGATCATGGGTGATCAACAGCAGCGCCATGCCGAGGCGTTGTTGCAAATCCTTGAGCAGGGCCAGGATCTGGGCCTGGATGGTGACGTCGACGGAGGTGGTGGGTTCGTCGGCGATCAACAGGGCGGGTTCGTTGGCCAGCGCCATGGCGATCATGACGCGCTGGCGTTGGCCGCCCGAGATCTCATGGGGCAGCGCCCCCAGCCGCTGTTCCGCCTCGGAAAGGCCCACCAGGTGCAACAGCTCCAGGGTGCGCGCCCGCGCCGCATCGCCGTCGAGTCCCTTGTGCAGGAACAGGATCTCGTTGACCTGTTTTTCGATGTTGTGGAGCGGATTGAGCGACGTCATCGGCTCCTGGAAGATCATCGAGATGTGGTTGCCGCGCACCCTGCGCACCTGGTTCTGTGGCGCGCCGATCATCTCATTGCCGTCGACCAGGATGGAGCCCTTGGGATGGCTGGCGGTGGGATAGGGCAAAAGCTGGAGGATGGAAAGCGCGGTGACCGACTTGCCCGAGCCCGATTCGCCGACCAGGGCCACGGTCTCACCCTTGCGGATATCGAAGGAAATCCCCTTGACCGCCTCGACATCGCCGCCGGGGGTACGGAAGGTCACGGCGAGATCGCGGATGCTCACCAGGGGCTGGCTCGGGGCGGTGGGCGCGGTGTCGGTGGGGGGCGGGGCCATGACCATCACCTCAGGGTCTTGCGCGGGTCGAAGGCGTCACGCACCGCCTCGCCGATGAAAATCAACAGCGACAGCATGAAGGCCAGCATGAAGAACGCCGTGAAGCCGAGCCAGGGCGCATGGAGATTGGCCTTGCCCTGTTTTAAAAGCTCGCCGAGGGAGGGCGAGCCCAGCGGCAACCCAAAACCGAGAAAATCCAGCGAGGTCAGGGTGATGATGGAGCCTGAGAGGATGAAGGGCACGAAGGTCAGGGTTGCGACCATGGCGTTGGGTAAGAGGTGGCGGAACATGATGGTGAGATTGCCGACGCCCAGCGCCCGGGCGGCGCGGACATAGTCGAAATTGCGCGCGCGCAGGAACTCGGCACGTACCACGCCGACCAGCGACATCCAGCTGAACAACAGCAACAGCCCCAGCAGCCCCCAGAAATTGGGCTCGATGATGGAGGCCAGGATGATGAGCAGATAAAGCAGCGGAATGCTCTCCCACATCTCCATGAAGCGCTGGAACAACAGATCGGTCAGGCCGCCGAAATAGCCCTGCACCGCGCCGGCGACGACGCCGATGATGGAGCTCAGGATCGTCAGCACCAGGCCGAACAGCACCGAGATGCGGAAGCCGTAGATCAGCCGCGCCACCACGTCGCGGGCCTGGTCATCGGTGCCGAGCCAGTTGTTCGCGCTTGGCGGCGACGGCGACGGCGTCGCCAGGCCCAGCACCTGGCTGTCGAAGCTGTAGGGGATCAGCGGCCACACCATCCAGCCCTTGTCGGTGATCAGTTTCCTCACGATGGGGTCGGTATAGTCGGCCTCGGTCTCGAACTCGCCGCCGAAATCGGTCTCGGCATAGGCCTTGAGAACCGGGGAATAGAGCACGCCGTCATAGGAAATCAGGATCGGCTTGTCGTTGGCGATGAATTCGGCGAACAGGCTGAAGAAGAACAGGAATAGAAAGATCCACAGCGACCAGAATCCGCGGCGGTTGGCGTGGAAATTGTCGAGCCGGCGCCGGGTTAACGGCGTGATGGACATGCCAGCGAAGCGGTCCTGGGCCATCTCTCAGACCTCCCGGCTTTCGAAATCGATGCGCGGGTCCACCAGCACATAGGTCAGATCGCCGATCAGGCGCATCAACAGGCCCAAGAGGGAGAAGAAATAGAGGGTGGCGAACATCACGGGATAATCCCGGCCCAGCGCCGCTTCGAAGCCCAACAGCCCGAGCCCGTCGAGGGAGAAGATGACCTCGATCAACAGCGACGCGCCGAACAGCATGCCGATGAACACGGACGGGAACCCGGCGATGACGATCAGCATGGCGTTGCGGAAGACATGGCTGTAAAGCACGCGCCGCTCCGTCAGGCCCTTGGCGCGGGCGGTCATGACATATTGCTTGTTGATTTCTTCGAGGAAGGAATTCTTGGTCAGCATGGTCAGCCCGGCGAAGCCGCCGATCACCATGGCCAGGATCGGCAGGGTGATGTGCCAGAAATAATCGGCGATGCAGGCGGCAATGACGACGCAGCCGGTGAAGCCGAGCCCGACATATTCGTCGGAAACCAGGCCGCGCAAGGGGAACCAGTCGAGATACTGGCCGCCGGCAAACAGAATGATCAGCAATATGGCGAACAGGAATCCGGGTATGGCATTGCCGACGATGACAACGGCGCTGGTCCAGACGTCGAATTTCGTGCCGTCGCGCACCGCCTTGGCGACGCCGAGCGGGATCGATATGAAATAGACCAGAAACGTCGTCCACAGGCCGAGCGAGATCGACACCGGCATCTTTTCGAGTACCAGGTCCACCACCTTGCGGTTTTTGAAGAAGCTTTCACCGAAATCGAAGGTGACGTAGTTCTTGAGCATCAGGACGAAGCGCTCATGGGCCGGCTTGTCGAGGCCAAACTGTTTTTCCAATTTTTTGATCAGTTCCGGATCGAGGCCGCGCGCGGCGCGCGTCGTGCTTGCGACGCCGGGGCCCTGGCTTCGCTGATCCGCCGGGCCGGCCAGTTCGGTGCGCGCGCCGGCGCCGATGCGCTCCGTGGCCGCGACACCCTGGCCCCGCAACTGTGCGATTAGGCGGTCCACCGGGCCGCCCGGCGCAGCCTGGATGACGACGAAATTGATGACCATGATCCCGAGCAGGGTCGGGACGATTAAAAGCAGCCGCCGGATGATATAATTGAGCATGTCCCGCGCGATGACCTAGCCGTGTTCTCCGGCGATTTTGTTTGGCGGCATGAGCTCAGCCGTAATGAGAATTTTCACGGCGCTTACTTTGCCAAGCTAGTTCGCCTTTGTCTTGGATAATTTGCGCTTAAGCGCTGCCGCTAAGTTTGCGTCGATCCACCAAGTGTCGAAGGAGGCGCCCCGGATCGGCATTTTCTTGGGATAACCGAACATGTTCCAGAACACATAGCGGTCATAGGGGATGTGCCATTGCGGGATGATGAAGCGTTTCCACAGCAGAACCCGGTCCAGCGCCCGCACCCGGTCGACCAGGCTTTTGCGGTCAGGTGCTGCGATCATCAACTCGATCAGCTCGTCGATCACCTTGTCCTTGAGTCCCACGATATTGCGGCTGCCCTTGATGTCCGCCGCCCGGCTCGACCAGTAATCGCGCTGTTCGTTGCCCGGCGACAGGGACTGGCCGAATGAGCCGATAACCATGTCGAAATCGAAATCCCTGAGACGGTTTTGATACTGGGCGGGATCGACCAGGCGCGGTCGCGCACGGATGCCCATTCGTTTCAGGTTGCGGGCAAAGGGCAGGACGATGCGCTCGAACGCCGGGCTGACCAGAAGGATTTCAAAGTTCATCTGCCGGTTGGTCTTGGCGTTCACCAGCTTCTTGTCGCGGACAACCCACCCGGCTTGCTTGAACATCCGCAACGCCGCGCGCTGGCCGCTACGGATATTGCCGGACCCGTCATAGGACGGGGGTTTGTATGTCTTGGCAAACACCTGGTCCGGAATGCGGCCGCGGAAACCTTCGAGGATCTTCAATTCATTGCCCTTGGGCAGGCCGAAGGACGCCAGCTCCGAATTTGAAAAGAAGCTCTCGGTGCGGGTGTACTGGCCGTAGAACAGATTCTTGTTGGTCCATTCGAAGTCGAAGGCGAAGGCCAGGGCCTCGCGCACCCTGGGGTCTTTGAACATATCGCGCCGGGTGTTGAAGACGAACGCCTGCATCCCCGAAGATCTTTTGTGTTGGAAGGTTTTCTTGATCAATCGCCCGGCCTTGACGGCGGGGACGTCATAGGCCGTCGCCCAGGCCTTCGATTCGTTCTCGATGCGAAAATCGAAGCCGCCGGTCTTGAGCGCCTCGCGGGCCACCGTGGCGTCGCGGTAATAATCGATATGGATGACATCGAAATTATAGCTGCCGAGATTGACCGCTAGGTTGCGGCCCCAATAGGCCTTGTCGCGGCGGTAGGTGATCGACCGGCCCGGTTCCAGGGATTCGATTCTGTAAGGCCCGCTGCCCAGCGGCGGTTCCAGGGTGGTCTTGGCGAAGTCGCGGCTTTGCCAATAGGCCTTGGGCAGGATCGGAAACTGCCCCAGGATCAGCGGCAGCTCCCGGTTTTCCCCGGGCTTGAAGGTGAATTTGACCCGCAGTTTCGAGGTCTTCTCGATCTTGGTCACATTGCCGTAATAGACCCCCCAGAACGGGCTACCCTTGTCGCGCAGGATGTTGAACGAGAATATGACATCATCGGCGGTGACCGCACTGCCGTCATGAAAGCGCGCCTCGGGGCGCAGCGTGAAGGCGACCCAGGAGCGGTCCTTGGGGGTCTCGATGGTCTTGGCAAGGCGGCCATACATGGAGAAGGCCTCGTCATCGGAGCCCGCCATCAAGGTGTCGTAGATCAGCCCGATGCGTCCGGCGGCGACGCCCTTGATGATGAAGGGATTGAGGCTGTCGAAGGTGCCGATCGCCGCCAGCTTGACCTTGCCGCCCTTGGGCGCGGTGGCATTGACATAACCAAAATGGCTAAAGCCGGGGCCGAATTTGAGTTCCCCATGCATGGCTATGCCGTGGCTGGGACTTGCCTGGTCCGGCGTCTGGGCCAATGTTGCGGTGCCGGTGGCGGCGGCCATCATGGCCAGCCCGGTGAGGCCGGCGCGGATCACCCCAGCCCGCATCATTATTGTCATGGTCGGGATCATGGTGCGTTCAATGCTCCCAGTGTTCATGACCCGGCGAGCAGCGCTTGCGCTGCCTGATGGATGCGGGCGTCGCCGGCGGCGATGACCCGGCCGTCGGAAGAAATCGTCAGCGCCTCGCCGGACCAATCGGTCATCACCCCTCCGGCGCCCTCGACCACCGGGACCAGGGCGCAATAGTCATAAGTCCCTAACGACGCCTCGACCACCAGATCAGTATAACCCGAAGCCAGCAACCCGTAGGCGTAACAATCGCTGCCGTAAAGGGGATAGCACACCTGGCGGCTGAGGCGCTCGAAGGCTTCGGCGTCGTCGCCTTTGAACATGGCGGGGTCGGTGGCATGCAGCATGGCGTCGCCGATGGCCTCGCAGGGCCGCACCCGCGCTTCGGTGCCGTTGAATGTGGTGGCGTGGCCCTTGGCGCCGATCCAGCGTTCATGCAGCACCGGCTGGTCGATGACGCCGAGGACCGGCCGGCCCCGATAGGCGAGGGCGACCAGGGTGCCGAACAACGGCTTGCCGGTGATGAAGGATTTGGTGCCGTCGATGGGGTCCAGCACCCAGACGTAATCCGCCTCGGGCCTCATCGCGCCGAACTCCTCGCCGATGATGCCGTGATCGGGACAGGCGGCTGCGATCAATTCGCGCATCACGCGCTCGGCCTCGCGGTCGGCCACCGTCACCGGGGATTGGTCGGCCTTGCGGTCGACGGCGATGGGGCCGCGGAAGGCGGGGCGGATGATCTCGCCGCTGGCGTCCACCAGCTTTTCCGCCAAATCGAGATACCAAGCGGAAACGGTGTCATCCATGGGGCGGGCCTCGAAGCCGTCCGCGGTCTCGGCAGGTCAAGGCAGCGGCGCCGGATTGTCGCTGAGGATGCGCAGATAGGCGATCAGCGCCGCGCGGTCGGAAATCTTTTTGACGCCACTGAACGTCATCTTGTTGCCGGGAATCGCTGTCCTGGGTTTGGTGAGGAAGCGGTTGAGGTCCTCATATCCCCAATTGCCACCGGCCCTGGCCAGGGCCTTGGAATAGCGATAGCCTTTTGAGCGCGCCTTCGGGGCGTTGACGATGTTCCACAGATTGGGGCCGATCTTCTTAGGCCCGCCCTTGTTGAGGGTGTGACAGATGCCGCATTTCTTGGCGACGATCTTGCCTTTGGCGATATCGGCCTTGGCCAGCATGGCACCGGCCATCTCGCCCGCCGCCTTCGCCGCCGCGGGTGCCGGGGCGGGAGCAGGTTCAGGCGCAGGGGTAGGCGCTGTCGCCGGGGCCGGGGCCGGGGCCGGCTTCGACGCCGTGGTCGGGGCTGGGCTCACGCCGGGCACGGGATAGGCGTGTGTTTTCAGCTCGGAGGGGTTGATCAGGACGTTGCCGGCAAAATGGATCACGATGACGACGACCACGGTGCCGACGATGGCGCCGATGATTTCCGTCCACTTGAATCCGAACATTGACGCTTCCCCGAAATCCCTTGGCTGGCGGGATTTGACGCGGGCGTAGACTAATTGGTTCCCACGCACCTGTCCAACACGGCGAGGATAGCGGGACAAACGCGGTTCCGCTGCCCTGCCCACCGGTATATGGTGCGGCGGCGAAAAAACTAGGCAATGGATACGGCCCGGCCTTCTAACCAGCGGGCGGCTTTGGTACCGAACATGGCGCTTCCCCAAAATCCCGTCACCATCATACCGGCGCGGCTGAAATCGACCCGGCTTGCCCGCAAGGTGCTGGCCGATCTTGGCGGCGAGGCGATGATCGTTCATGTCTGGCGCCGCGCCATGGAGGCGGAGTTGGGGCCGGTTTACGTTGCCTGCGACGACAGTGAGATCGCCGATGCGGTGACGGCGGCGGGCGGCGACGCCATCATGACCCGGGCTGACCATCCCTCGGGCTCGGACCGCATCTATGAGGCCCTGGGTCTCATCGAAGGCGGCGCCGAATTCGATGCGGTGATCAATATCCAGGGCGATCTTCCCACCCTGGACCCGGCCTTGCCCACCGCCGCGTTCGCGCTGTTGGATGTGGCCGACGTCGATATCGCAACGCTGGCTACCGAAATCACCGATCCGTTGGAGCGCCATGACGCCAATGTGGTCAAGGTCGTCGCCGCGCGTGAGCCGGACGCCGGGCGTGGCACCGCGCTCTATTTCAGCCGCGCCACCGTTCCTGCCGGCGACGGGCCGCTCTACCACCATATCGGCCTTTACGCCTACCGGCGCCAAGCGCTCGAGACCTTCATCAATCTGCCGCCAAGCGGGCTTGAGACCCGCGAGCGGCTCGAACAACTCAGGGCGCTGGAGGCCGGCATGCGCATCGACGTGGCCTTCGTTGACACCGAACCCCTCGGTGTCGATACTCCCGACGACCTCGCCACGGCCCGGCAGATTCTGGGGAGATGGCGGGGAAATTAGTCCCTTCACCAAAGCGGTTTTCTCAACGTGACCCTCGAACCATCCCCACAACACACCGATCCGGAACACACCGTGGTGTTCCAAGGCGTGCCGGGCGCCTATTCCGATCTTGCTTGCCGCCATGTCTATCCCGATATGGCGACGCTGCCGGTGGCGTCCTTCGAGGAGGCCTTCGCCGTCATCGAGGATGGCCGCGCGGCGCTGGGCATGATCCCGATCGAGAATTCGGTGGCGGGCCGGGTCGCCGATATCCATGCCCTGATGCCCACCTCGACGCTTCATATCGTCGCCGAGCACTTCCAGCGGGTGAACCACCATCTGTTGGCGGTCAAGGGCGCCACCATCAGCGATCTCGGCACCATCCATAGCCACGTTCACGCCATCAGCCAGTGCCGCAAGCTGATCCGCGAGCTCGGCGTCACCGCCGTGGTCCATGCCGACACCGCCGGCGCCGCCGCCGACGTGGCCGCGCGCAACGATCCCTCCATGGGGGCCATCGCGTCGGCGCTGGCCGCCGATATTTACGGGCTGCAAACGCTCCGCGCCAATATCGAGGATGCGGAACACAACACCACCCGTTTCGTCATCCTCGCCAAGTCACCGGTCGACCCCAACCCCCAGGCCGGGCTGGTGATGACATCGTTCCTGTTCAGGGTGCGCAACATCCCGGCGGCGCTTTACAAGTCGCTCGGCGGCTTCGCCAGCAACGGCGTTAATATGACCAAGCTGGAAAGTTACATGGTCGGCGGCAGCTTCGCCGCCACCCAGTTCTATGCCGAGATCGAAGGCCACCCGGAACAGAAATCGGTGGCCTTGGCGATGGAGGAATTGAATTTCTTCTCCGACGAGGTGCGCATCTTCGGCGTCTATGCCGCCCATCCCTTCCGCGCCGGCGGCAAGGCCAGCGACGGCGGCTGATCCGCCCGCTTGGTGGCCTAGCTGCTGCCTTCGAGCCAGTCGCGGATCAGGTGGCGGGCGATCGAGACCCGGCGCGCCACGCGCAGCTTGTTGCCGCTCTTCTCCTCGAAATCCGCCACCTCAGTGCGGTCGAACCAGCGGGCATCGACCAGCTCATTGGGGTCGATCTCGATCTCGGTGGTGGCGGCCTCGGCGGTGAAGCCGAGCATGAGATTGCCCGGGAACGGCCAGGGCTGGGAGGAATGGTAATGAACCTTGGAGACCTCGATGGCGGTCTCTTCCTTGACCTCGCGGGCCACCGCCTCTTCCAGGCTTTCGCCGGGCTCGACGAAGCCGGCCAGGGCCGAATACTGATAGCGGTTCCACTGGTTCTTGCGCCCGAGCAGGCATTTGTCCGCGTGGGTCACCAGCATGATCACCGCCGGGTCGGTACGCGGGAAGTGCAGGGTGGCGCAGGCGGCATCGCTGCATTTGCGCACATGGCCGGCCTCGGCGCTGATGGTCGCGCTGCCGCAGACGCCACAGAAACGGTGGCGGCTATGCCAGTACATCAACCCCTTGGCGTGGGCGAGCAGCGCGCCGTCGCTGCGGCTGAGGAGCGCGCCGATGTCGCGAAGCCCGATGAAGTCTCCGCGGCCACGAAGCTCGGGCGTTTCCAACGGGGCCTCATGGGCGGAGATATCGACGACGAAACGCGCCCCGGCATGGTCGACGCCAAGCAAAACGAAGTCGGCAGTGTCCCCGGCGAGGCCCCGGGCCGCATCGGCGTCGAGCATTGCCAGGGTGGGATCGTCCCCCATCTCCACCAGGTTGGTGTCCCGCCACATCGGCAAGATACGGCATCCGGGATCGGCCAGTTGCGCTTCGACCCAGCCCGCATCCTTGCGTTGGATGCCGGCGCGGTCGAGGCCGGAACCGGCGAAGAAGTTGGTGGGTTTGACCCCGAGGTGGGGGGCCGGCGCCGACACATCCGGCATCGCTGAGATGGTTTTGGTGTCGCGCGGCGGCGCCATGGCTCAGCCGCCAGCCACAGGCGGTGCGCGGAACAGCACCAGGGCGAACCAGTCCTTGGGGTCGGTCCAGATTTGCGCCACCTCCAGTCCGGCGGCGGCGAATTCGGCGGGAAGATTTTTGCTATCGAACTTGCGCGAGACTTCGGTGTGGATGGTCTCCCGGGCATCGAAGGCGATTTCGAGATCAAGCTCGCGCAAGGTCACGGTGTGGGCGCACCGGCTTATCAAGTGCATTTCAATCTGGTGCGCTCGGGTGTCGTAGAAGGCGAGGTGGCTGAAATTCTCGAGCACGAAGTTGCCGCCATAGCGCCTGTTGAGATGGCGAAGCATGTTGAGGTTGAATTCGGCGGTGACGCCTTGGGCATCGTTATAGGCGGCCTCGATGATCGCCACGTCTTTTTGCAGATCGAACCCAACCAGGAAATAGTCCCCGGGCGCCATGGCGGCGGTGACGTGATCCAACAGGCGCGTGCGCTCCTGGGCGTCGAAATTGCCGATGGTGCTGCCGAGGATCATCACCATCCGCGCCGGCGCCTTGCGCGGCGGCAGGGCGGCCAGCGCGCGCTCATAGGTGCCGGAAAATGCCTGGATCCGGAGATCATCGTAAAGCGCCAGGAGATCTATGGAGCTTTCGGTGAGCAGGGCCTCGCTGACATCGATGGGAAGGAAATGCAAAGGGTGATCGCATTCGGCGTGGGCCGCCAGCAACAACCGGGTCTTCGAGGCGCTGCCGCTGCCGAGTTCCACCAGCTCGCAAGGGCCGGTAAAGCTGGCGA
The DNA here is from genome assembly GCA_036448135.1 of Alphaproteobacteria bacterium. Taxonomy (GTDB): domain Bacteria; phylum Pseudomonadota; class Alphaproteobacteria; order SMXQ01; family SMXQ01; genus JAZFWG01. The sequence continues at coordinate 5,626 of JAZFWG010000177.1, read as the reverse complement.
TGTCGGCGGCGTTGGTCTCGAGAATCAGACGTTCGGTGCGGGTCGGGTAATATTCCGGCAGTCCACAAATCATCTCGAACAGCTGCGAGCCGCGATCGTCGTAAAAATATTGCACCGGCACGGTCTTTTGCGGTTGCGTGAGCCCGGTGATCACGGCATCGCCATCGTCGCTGGCCTGGGCCGGATCGGCGAGCCTGGTGTGGGTGAAACGGGGACTTACTTGGTCCATGGGCGTGCGAAGTCCTCCCGGGCTCTCCCGGTACGGCTTGATTCGGGGCCGGATGATACCCTTCCGGGGCGCCGATGGCAAAACCCGGCACACAGCCGTGATCCGCACAGCCAAAGCCCGCACCATGCACGCCCAGACATGAAATCCCTTACCGGTTCATCGGCGTTGCTGATATAGTCCGCACGGGAGGTCGGCGATGGACGGGCGCCTCGCCAACCCGGTCAGATCCGGAAGGAAGCAGCCGTAACGAGACATTGCCCGGGTCGTTGTCCGGCCTTCCACCTTGTTGCCGGCGGCGACGGCGATCGCAGCCGCCTCATGGGGAGAAAACTGCGCGCAATGAATGATTTGATGTCCTCGACCGAGCCATCCGAGACCCCCTACCGCGTCCTTGCCCGCAAATACCGCCCGGCCACGTTTTCCGGACTGATCGGCCAGGACGTCATGGTGCGGACCCTGACCAACGCAATCCGCTCGGACCGATTGGCGCACGCTTATCTGCTTACCGGCGTGCGCGGCATCGGCAAGACCACCACGGCGCGCATCATCGCCCGCGCGCTCAACTGCACCGGCGCCGACGGTGATGGGCCGACCGCCGAGCCCTGCGGTGAATGCGAGCATTGTCTTGCCATCGCCCAGGACCGCGACGTCGACGTCATCGAGATGGACGCGGCATCGCGCACCGGTGTCGATGACATTCGCGAGTTGATCGATGGCGTGCGCTACCGCCCGGCGGCGGCGCGCTACAAGGTCTACATCATCGACGAAGTCCACATGCTGTCCAACAATGCCTTCAACGCCTTGCTCAAGACCCTGGAAGAGCCGCCAGAGCATGTGAAATTCATCTTCGCCACCACCGAGGTGCGCAAGCTGCCGGTGACGGTACTGTCCCGCTGCCAGCGCTTCGATCTCAAGCGGGTGGACGCCGCCGATCTCGCCGATTATCTCGCCACCATCGCCAAACAGGAGACAATGGAAATCGACGCCGGGGCGCTGGCCTTGATCGGCCGCGCCGCCGACGGCTCGGTGCGCGACGGCCTGTCGTTGCTCGACCAGGCCTTTGCCCACTCCATAGGCGACGGCGGCGCCATCACCGAGGACCAGGTGCGCGACATGCTCGGCCTCGCCGACCGCGGCCAGATCTTCGAACTGTTCGAGGCGGTGATGCGCGGCGATGCCGCCAAGGCGCTGGAACTGCTCGAGGATCAACACCGTGCCGGCGCCGATGCGGTGCTGGTGATCCAGGATCTGTTGGAGCTGACCCATTGGCTGACCCGGGTCAAGCTCACCCCCGAGCTCGCCGACGATATCACCGTGCCGGAAGCCGAGCGCGCCCTGGCGCGGACCATGGCGGAACGGCTTTCGATGCCGACCCTCGCCCGGGCCTGGCAGATGCTGCTCAAGGGCCTCGGCGAGGTACAGACCGCGCCGGCGCCGTTGCAGGCGGCCGAGATGGTCCTGGTGCGTCTTGCCTATGCCGCGGATATGCCGGCCCCCGCCGAGATCGTGCGCAGCCTGACCCAAAAGGGCGCCGAGACCACGGCCGGCACCGCCAATGCGGCTGCGCCACGCGCACAGCCAGCATCACCACCAACGGCTCCGGCATCTGGCGCGGGTCCGGGCGCGGGTCCGGGCCAGCCCGCCACCGCCCTTGCCGCCAGCACCGAGGAGGCGCCGGCGCCGGTAACGGAATCCACGGCGCCCATGCCCGCCTCTTTCACCGACGTGGTCGAGCTGTTCAACGCCAAGCGCGAGGCGGTGCTGCACACCCATCTGGTGAACGATATCGGGCTGGTGCGGTTCGAGCCCGGCCGCATCGAATTCTCCCCCGGCGCCAACGCACCGCGCAATCTCGCCAACCGCCTGGGCGAGATGCTCAGCGCATGGACCGGCACCCGTTGGGTGGTTTCCGTCGCCGCCGAGCCCGGCGCCCCGAGCCTGGCGGAACAGAAAAAGAGCGCCGACCAGGAGCGCCTGGATGAGGCCAAAAACCACCCCCTGGTGCGGGCCGCCCTCGATGCCTTCCCCGGCGCCAAGATCACGGAAGTGCGCGAAGGCGAACCGGCGCCAGATGGCGACGATGCGGAAATTCCCGCCGAAGATGACATCCCCCCCGACAATGGAGAGCCCCGGACATGAAGAATCTTGGCGACATGATGAAACAGGCGCAACAGATGCAGGCCAAGATGGCGGAGATGCAGACCAAGCTCGAGGGCGTGGAAATCACCGGCACTTCGGGGGGCGGGCTGGTCACGGTGACGCTGAGCGGCAAGGGCGAGATGCGCGGCATCAAGATCGATCCCTCCCTGGTGGACCCGGACGATGTCGAGGTTCTCGAAGACTTGATCGCCGCCGGGTTCAACGACGCCAAGGCCAAGCTCGAGGTGCGCCTGGCGGAAGAGATGGCCAAGATCACCGGCGGTCTCAATCTGCCGCCGGGGATACAGTTGCCGTTCTGATCCGCGCCTACGTCGGTTCATCGCACCGGTTATGAGCAGTCCCGAAATCGATCGCCTGATCCAGCTTCTTGCCAAGCTGCCGGGGCTGGGGCCGCGGTCGGCGCGCCGCGCCGCGCTCTATATGATCAAACGGCGCGAATCGGTGCTGGCGCCCTTGACCGTGGCGCTTCGCGATGCCGCCGACAAGGTCACCACCTGCGCCACCTGCGGCACGCTCGACACCCAAAACCCCTGCGCCATCTGCGCCGATCCACGCCGCGACGGGTCGATCATCTGCGTGGTCGAGGAAATCGCCGATCTGTGGGCGCTGGAGCGGGGCGCCAGCTTCAAGGGGCGCTATCATGTCTTGGGCGGGGTGTTGTCGGCGTTGGACGGCATCGGGCCCGAGGACCTTAATATCGACTTACTCGTCGCCCGCGCCCGCGAAGCCACCGTCACCGAAGTGGTGCTGGCGACCGGCGTCACCGTTGACGGCCAGACCACGGCGCATTATATCGCCGAACGCTTAGGCGATTGCGGCGTCATGGTGACGCGGTTGGCCCATGGCGTGCCGGTGGGCGGCGAGCTCGATTATCTCGACGACGGCACCTTGTCCGCCGCCCTCAAGGCGCGCAGACCGCTCTAGGCAACCGCTGACAGCACCAATGTTTCGGTGAGATCGGGGACGCGCTGCCACGAACGCGGCCCGTCCTCCAGGCGCGGCACCGCAACCAACGGCCGTCCCGGCAGGAAGCGGCGGAAGCAGGCTACGGTTTCGGCGAAGGGCACCGGGTTGTCGGCGGATTGATTGACCACGATCCCGGCGATGGCAATGCTTCGGGCTTCCAGCACCGCCACCGCGGTGAGGCCGTGGCTGATGGCGCCGAGATAGCTTCCCACCACCACCACGGCGGGGAGGCCCACCATCGCCATCCAGTCCGCGACGGTGGCGTCGTCATTGATCGGCGCGGCGACACCGCCGACCCCTTCGATCAAGGTGATGTCATGTCCCCCGGCCAAGCCATCGCGGCAGAACCCGGCGAGCGCCACCAGATCGATGGCGCCGCCCTCGCGCTTGGCCGCCATGTTGGGGGCGATGGCGGCGGCATAGCGCCAGGGCGAGATGCCGGCGATGGCATCGGCGTCAACTGCAATTCCGAGGCTTTGCAGGATGAGGCCGCTGTCGCTGGTGTCCATATCATCGGGCCCATAGCCGCTGATCACCGGCTTCAGGGTGCGGACGCGAAAGCCCTTTTTTTGCAACTGAAAGCCCAGCGCGCAGGCAATCAGGGTCTTGCCGTCACCGGTGCCCGACGCGGTGATGAAAAACCCGCGTCCCCTGTCCTTTGCCGGGTCCGGTGACTGCGCAGTCATGGCAGCAGCGCCGCCACGCAATCGGCCAGCGCCAGGACCTCGGCGTCGCGGTGGGCGGCGGAAAACGTGATGCGCAGCCGCGATGTGCCCTCGGGCACCGTCGGCGGGCGCATGGCGATGACCAGGAAGCCCTTGTCTTCCAGTGCCTGGGCGGCGTTGAGCGCGGTTTCGGGATCGCCGAGCACCACCGACACGATGGCGCTTTGAGCCGGGGCCAGGCCGACCCGGCCGGTGAACAGCCGCGCCTTGTTCAACGGCGCCGCCACCAGCTCGGCGTCGCTGGCGATCAACTCCAAGGCGGCGATGGCGCTGGCCAGCACCATGGGCGGCAGCGCCGTGGTGTAGATCAGGCTGCGGGCGCGGTGCTTGAGCAAATCAATCGCCGCCTCATCGGCGCAGAGATAGCCGCCATAGACCCCGACCGCCTTCGACAGCGTCCCCATCTGCAGTGGCACCGCTATGGTGTCCCCGCCGGCATGGCTGCTGCCACGGCCATCGCCGATGACGCCGAGCGCGTGGGCGTCGTCGGTCAGAAGCCAGGCATCGAATTCGGCGGCAAGGGCGGCGAGCTCACGCACCGGGGCGCGGTCGCCCTCCATGGAGAACACCCCTTCTGTCATCACCAGGCAGGTGCCGTGACCGGCGCGATGGGCGTCAAGTTTACGGCGGCAATCGTCGATGTCGTTATGGTGGAACAATTGGGTCTTGGCGCCCGAGAGCCTGGCCCCCGCATGCATGCAGGCATGCATCAGCTCGTCGCCGATGATCAGATCGCCGTCTCCGGCGAAGGTGGGAATAATGCCGATATTGGCGAGATAGCCGCTGCCGAAGACACACGCCGCAGGCGATGACTTCAAGCCCGCCAATCGCGCCTCGAGCTCGCCGTAAAGCGGGTTGTTGCCGGTCACGAACCGCGAGGCGCCGCCGCCGACGCCGTAGCGCTCAATGGCTTCGATGGCGGCTTCTTTCAATTTGGCATGCTGGCTGAGGCCGAGATAGTCGTTGCAGCAAAACGAGATCATCTCGCGCCCCGCGCGCACCACCGTGATCGGCGCGCCGCGCCCGGTGGCCTTGAGGGTGCGGTGCAAATTGGCCGCATTGATGCGGTCAAGCTTGCTATCGGCGAAGCGTGTCAGGCTTTCCATCGACCCAGTAACCATGAGCTGTAACTGTTTGCGCCTCAAAGCCGCGCGGCAGAAGTCTAGACCATCGCCGGGGCCGGCTCCAAGGGCTCAGGTGCCTCGGTGGTGTCCCGGAGTGAACTTTGATGCACGGAAAGGCGAGAGCGGTAATGAGCGTCGGCTTGGCGGATGAAAGCGGCCGTCAGTTGGCGCCGGCGATAAGGTCCGGGTATAGCTGTCGCCTCAACCGGTCGACGCTTTTCCTTAGTTCCCAGTGGTGCTACCGTGATCGGTGCCGGGGAGGGTGACTTCGAGACCCCCGGTTAAAAAGCACGCATCAAAGCGTGAAGTGAGGAGTTCGCCATGGAAATCAAACCCCTGGAGGGTCCCTTCGGAGCCGAGGTCTGGGGCCTGGACCTGGCGACAGAGCTGGAACCTGCGATGCGTGCTACAGTGAACAAGGC
>JAZFWG010000176.1:0-2873 GCA_036448135.1 Alphaproteobacteria bacterium | reverse complement strand
GCCGGAGCGCATGGCCTCGACCTGGGCGGCATAGGATTCCGCGCCATACCATTTCACTTTCTTGCCGGTCTTCTTGGCGAGATAGGCCATGAACTCGGTAAACACGTTCTCGTAGACCGACGGGTCTTCGACCGGCGTGTATGAAAAGATCAACGTGGACGGGTCGAGCCACTTGCTGGAATCCTTGGGGGCATCGGCCACAAGGTCGCCATTGTCATCGCAATAGCGAACGTCCAGATTGCCGCGATTCTTGCACGCCGCCGATGCCGGTGATGCCGCCCAGGCGGTCATGGCCATCACCATGACCCCCGACAGGCCAATCATCAGCGCACGCCTATTTTTCAGTAATGCCACCATGATATTCTCCCTTTAATCTTGCCAGTTAAAGCATCAGGCATATTGAAATAGGTCGAGGACCAAAGCCTATAGGGATGGACGGCACAGTGCAACGCATGCCTGACACCCGGCATCAATCCTGTCCCATGCGCCGGGCGAGGTGCGCAAGCTCGTCATCGCTGAATCGGAGGCCCAGTTTGGTGCGCCGCCATAAAACATCGTCAACGGTCTGGGCCCATTCCGTGTTCATGAGGTAGGCAAGTTCACGCTCGTGCAAGCCCCAACCAAAGTCGGCCCCGAGGTCGCTTGGCCCCTCGGCGCCGGATAAAATTTCCCTTGCCCTTGTGCCATAGCTGGCCGCGTAGCGCCGGGCCAGGGGCGGCGGCAGCCACGGATGGGCGGCGATGAGCTCCGCCGCCAGCGCCCCGGCGCCGCCCGCCGGCAAATCTCCGCCCGGCAGGGTAGCCGTGGCCGTCCAGCTTGGACCCATGGCGGGGAACCATGGCCTGAGGCGGTCGAGCGCGGATTCGGCCAGAACCCGATAGGTGGTGATCTTGCCGCCCACCACCGATAAGAGCGGCGCGCCGCCGTCGGGGCAATCCACATCCAGCATGTAATCCCGCGTTATTGCCGCCGGTTCGGCCTCACCGTCATCCAGCAACGGCCGCACCCCGGCGTAAGACCACACCACGTCATCCGGTGCCAGGGTGGGGCGGAAATATGTGTTCACGGCGGTGCAAAGATAGTCGGTCTCTTCGATGCTGATGGCGACCTCCGCCGGGTCTCCTGAAAACGGGATATCGGTGGTGCCGATCAGCGTGTAGTCCTCCTGGAATGGGATCACAAAGACGATGCGCCGGTCGGGCTGCTGCAAGACATAGGCGTGATCGCCGTGGTAAAGACGCGGGACCACGATGTGGCTGCCCTTGACGAGCCGTTGGCGCCAGACGGGCGCCACGCCGGCGCGGCCCAACACCCCCGTCACCCACGGTCCCGCGGCATTGACCAGCGCACGGGCGGTAATTTCGCGGTTGGTTCCCCTCAGCCGATCGCGCAACTGGGCCCTCCACACGCCATGGTCGCGCCGTGCGCCGGTGCATTCGGTGCGGGTCAGGACCTGGGCGCCACGCTCGGCCGCGGCAAGGCCATTGAGGATGACAAGCCGGGCATCGTCCACCCAGGCATCGGCGTAGATGAAACCTCTCTTGGCACCCTCCGCCAGGGGCGCGCCCTCCGGCGCTGTGGTAAGATCCACCCCACGGGAGGGAGCGAACATGCGGCGGCGCCCGAGCGTGTCATAGAGCAAAAGCCCCAAACGAATCATCCAGGCCGGCCGCATATGGGCGTCATGCACCAAGACGAAGGACAGCGGGCGGATGATGTGGGCGGCCTTGTTCAGCAGCACTTCGCGTTCGCAAAGTGACTCGCGGACCAGGCGAAAGGCATAATGTTCGAGATAGCGCAAGCCGCCATGGATCAGCTTGGAACTGGCAGACGAGGTGGCGCCGCCGAGGTCACCTTGGTCACACAGCACCACCGAAAGCCCCCTGCCCGCGGCATCACAGGCGATCCCCGTGCCGTTGATACCGCCGCCAACCACCACCAAATCAACCGCATTCGCGGGCGTCTCGGGGGCGTAAGTCATGGCGCCCCAAGCAGAAGATCGACGATTTCGGTGAAGCCCGCACCGGATGGGCCGGCGCTTATATAGGCCGGCAGGGCTTCCATGGACGCGGCAAAGTCCCGGACGTTGGCGACCCCCACCCCATGGGGGAAGTAAGCGAACATGGGCGCGTCATTGGGAGAATCACCGACAAACACGAAACGCTGCTTCTCGGCATCCAGGTCGATGCCGAAACACTCGGCCAGCATGATGCGGGTCATGGCCAACTTGTCGTAGGTGCCGAGCCAGCCGTTGACATGGATCGAACTGACCTTGGCCGTCGCCCCCGCCGCTTCGAAGATGCCGACCACCCGGTCCACGGCTTTGGTCGGGACCCTGGGGACATCCTCGCAGAAATCGATGGCCAGGTCGGATTCCCGGTAGGGCTGGTCCGAGGCCATGGCGACGCCGGGAACCTCGGCCAGGATGCGCCGGCCGATCTCGTCCAGCTTTGAGCGGTTGGCCGCGCGCGCCTCGTCGGACAACAAGAAGCGCTTGATGAGTTTGTCTTGCGCCTGATCATGGCGGAAATAGAAGGCGCCGTTCTCGCCGACCACCGCGTCCACCGGCCACATCCGCGCGATATGGTCGCACCACCCCGCGGGCCGGCCGGTGATGGGCACGCACAGCTTGCCGGAATCGTGCAAACGCTCCAGCGCCCCATAGGCCGCGGCGGTCAGTTTTCCGTCGGTCGTCAACGTCTCGTCGATGTCGAGGAATACGCCCCGGACGGCGCGGCGGTCGGTCTCGGGAAATGCGCTCAACGGCTGCATGGGGCAGGTCTCTCAACGCGATTAGGATGCGGCCCGACCATGGTAGCTGATCAGGGTGGCAGGGTACACCAAGCCCCCACGACCACACCCTTTCGGTGCGC